>NZ_JBQKDO010000006.1:0-114172 GCF_052121795.1 Collinsella sp. LCP19S3_B7 | reverse complement strand
CCGATCTCCCGGGGCCGGCCGATCCGGCCCTCAGGGTATCGGGTTCCCACATTCATCCGTACATGTGCGGATGAATGTGGGAGGTGTTCGGATAAAGTTGATAATCAAGGCCGGAGGGACCCTAAAAATATTTTCAAAAAAGTTGTTGCGCGGCGAACAGACTTCTGTGTATACTAATCCCCGCAGCGCACGCGAGCGGAAACAAACGCAAACGACTGCCTGGGGAGTTAGCTCAGTTTGGTTAGAGCGCCGGCCTGTCACGTCGGAGGTCGCGGGTTCGAGCCCCGTACTTCCCGCCAACGCAATTAAAGCTACGTCTTCGGACGTGGCTTTTTGCGTTTAATAGGACAACCGCTCGGCCGTCCCTTTCATTCAGCTCCTTGCTTCCGAGATGCGGAAAAGAATTAAGTACATCGGTTTAAACAAGGGGGGTTTGTTGCGCAACACTCGTTCAATGAAACAGGGGGTTAGGTTATACTAAATTCCACTGCAGGCCTAGTCTGATGCAATTTGCTTTGGATTCGACCTTCAGCGGACATCTAATTCACTATTTGGTTGTCCCGGCGGTTATTTAGCGTCTCGACGTAAGCTCGGCCCCGGAGCCCGTTCGAGCTGTTCGTATTCCTTGAAAGGGGAAACATGGACATATCGAGGAAGACTGATTATGCCCTCCGCATGCTTGCGATGCTTGCCGAGGAGCCGGAGCGGTTGCTTTCTGTTCGCACTGCTGCCGAAGAGGTCAATGTTCCGTATTCGTTTGCCCGCTCGATCCAACACGGTTTGGTTCAGGCCGGTATTGTGGAGAGCCTGCGTGGCGTCCACGGCGGTATGCGTCTTAAGGTCAACCCGAGCGAGGTCACTATCCGTCAGGTCGTCGAGGCCGTTCAGGGCCCTATGGTTATGAATGATTGCACGGCACTCGATGGCGACTGTGCACGCAGGGGCACGTGCTGCTATCATCCCCTGTGGGCTGGGGCCCAGGCGCTGATGCGTGACTACCTCGATTCCGTTTCGCTGGACGATGTCGTCGCTCGCCGCCAGTTCCCCGCCGTCGATCCCAAGTTCGCCGACCGCGACGCCTTTCCCGAGTATGCCGTTTGCGCGTGTGCTTGCCGGGAGGAGTAGCGCCGCATAAGGAGCATAGCTATGATTCAGGACCCCTTTCGTTCGATGATTCGTTCGGAAGGGGTTCTGCGTTATCGCGACCTTCCGTGGCGCCGCACACGCGACCCGTACATCATCTGGCTTTCCGAGGTCATGCTGCAGCAGACGCAGGTTCCACGCGTAGAGACGCGCATGCCGGCATGGCTCGACCGCTTTCCGACCGTGCATTCTCTCGCCCAGGCCGCTCCTTCTGATGTTTTGGACGCTTGGCAGGGCATGGGCTACAACCGCCGTGCTTTGGCGCTCCATAAGGCCGCGCAGCGACTCGTGGAGGACTGGGATGGGGAGTTTCCGCGTGATACACGCGACCTGGTCGCGCTGCCCGGTATTGGGCCCGCAACGGCGCAGGGCATTCGGTCGTTTGCGTTTGATCTTCCGGGAGTGTACCTGGAGACCAATGTGCGCACGGTCTTTCTGCATCACTTTTTTCCTGACGTTCCGTCTGTTCCCGACCGCGAGCTGGTGCCGTTGATCCAGGCGGCCTGCCCGGCGGCGCCCGGTGCGGCGGCGGATGAGGTCGCTCCCTTTGCCGTGCCGCTCGACGATGCCGATACGCCGCGCGCGTGGTATTACGCGCTGCTGGATTACGGCGCGTATCTTAAAAAGACGCTGCCCAATCCGTCTAGGCGCTCGGCGGGCTACAGCCGGCAGTCCAAGTTTGAGGGCTCGCGTCGGCAAAAGCGTGCCCATATCGTGCGCATGCTGCTTGCAGCTCGCGATGGACAGCCGGCGGGCATAACGCTTGTTGAAGCTGTTGCAGGCGTTAACAAGATGGAGGCCGCAGCGGGTCGCGAACCGGTTGGTTGCGATTTTATTGCGGGCATTCTTGCCGACCTGGAGCGCGAAGGCTTTTGTCGTGCCGAAGGCGAGCGCTGGCTGAGTGTGTGATGACGCGAATTTGCAGAACAGGGTAGTAAGGTTTAGATTCTCGGCATGAGGGTATCCTAAAGGCAATGCTGCTCAAAGTCTATGGGCGGCGCGTATTGAAGGGAAGTACACCTATGGATTTTGAGAATTCTCAAACCAAGAAGAACCTCGAGACCGCTTTTGCCGGTGAGTCCCAGGCGCACACCAAGTATCGTTACTATGCATCCAAGGCCAAAAAGGACGGCTACGTTCAGATTTCGAATATCTTTGCAGAGACGGCGGGCAACGAGTCCGAGCATGCCAAGCTGTGGTTTAAGTACCTGCACGACGGTGCTGTTCCGGATACGCTGGACAACCTGCGCGATGCCGCCGCGGGCGAGAACTACGAGTGGACCACGATGTATGACGAGTTCGCCAAGACCGCCGAAGAGGAGGGTTTTGCCGAGATTGCCGCGAAGTTCCGTGGCGTTGGCGCTGTCGAGAAGGCTCACGAGGAGCGCTATAACAAGCTCGTCGAGCGCATTGAATCGGGCGAGGTGTTTGAGCGCGAGGGCGTAAAGGTGTGGAAGTGCCTGAACTGCGGGCACCTGCATGTTGGTGCCAAGGCGCCCGAGGTGTGCCCGGTTTGCAACCATCCCAAGGCGTACTTTGAGGAGCAGGTGGTGAACTACTAGCGCCGATACGAACGTGGACTGCGGGGCGCGGGGCAGGAGGCCGGATTGCCTTCCCTCCCCGCTCACGGCTCCGCAGGGTCGCGTTGAGGGAAGGCAATCCGGCCTCCCTCCCCGCGCCCCGGCGTTGGGTCGTTGCGTGCTCGCTACAGAAAAGCTGATTAGAAGTTTGCGTGCCGCCCCTTTTGGGGCGGCACGTTTTTGTGTGGGGTCCCTGTCTTCACAATTTCCGTCAAGCTTTTGGTTAGGTTTTGGTCGGATGGCGCAAGGGCGAAAGGGTAAAAGATTGCTGGCGAAAAAAGCTCAAAGAAAGTGCTGGTAGGGGAGATGTTGAACTTTTCGACAGTTTTCTGACAAAAGAATCTTTGCGGCTATTGCCGCGGATTTCGTTGCCGCGGCCGCGATGGTGCGGGATGCTGGGCGCAAGCATCGAATGCTCCTATTGAGGAGGCCAACATGGATCTGTTTCTTGAGACCCCGCAGCAACAAGCCGAGCGCATGCTGCGCCAACAGCAGCGGCTTATGGAGATGCAAATGCAAGGGGCAGCCGTCCAGCCTCCTGCGCAAAACGCCGCGCCCGCGGTATCGTCTGCGGGTGAGGTGGACCCAGGAGCCTATTCCGTACAGCAAGATTCATATGCGCAGGAGCTTGCGTTCGACAAGCGTCGTGCGCGTCGCCGTCGCTGGGCCCAGCGCCTGCGTACGCTGGCGATGATCGTGCTGATCCCGTTGGGACTCGCGGCAATCTTCTTGGCCTCATATGCCCTTACGTGCATTCTCAACGGCGCTTCGCCCAGCGAAGTGCTCCAACATTTAACAGCTCTCGGCCAGCGCCTGGGCGATGTCGTAACAACCATCCGCGCCGGCTGGGAGAGTTAGCGTGCCAGTATTCATAGCGCAAAGGTAACTTGATGCGCTGCCGGCCACGCGCTGCATATGACAGGGTAAGATTGATTGCGGTTCGATTATTGCTCGATTGGGTTTGTTGGGCGGAGTCTATGTCTGCTGTTGATATTGTGCTGGTCGTGATCGCCTTGGTAGCGGTAGGAGTGGCTGTGGCTTGCGCCCTGCAGCTCAAGGGCCTTCGCGCCGAGCTGCGAGAGCGCAGCGATGGCGGTGCGGAGGCGCTGGCGGCACTCGAGCAGGCCAACAACGCGCTCGATGCCCTGAACGTCGCGCTGGCCGAAACCCGCCGCACGGCCAATGCCATCGCGCAGCAGCAGACGACAGATGCGGCCGTGGAGCAGCAACGTTACCTGAACATCGCACGCGAGTTTTCGCAAGCTGGTGACCGGATGGATGACCTGCGCCGCGAGACGGCCCAACAACTCGGTGCCAACCGCGAGGGCATCGAGCACCGCCTGGACAAGGTGCGCGAGACGGTCGATGCCCAGCTGGGTGCTATCCGCAAAGATAACAACGTGCAACTCGATCAGATGCGCGCGACGGTGGACGAGAAGCTCTCCCGCACGCTCAACGATCGCCTGTCGGCATCGTTTAAGCAGGTGAGCGACCAGCTCGAGGCCGTGTACAAGGGCCTGGGCGACATGCAGTCCATCGCCACCGGCGTGGGCGACCTTAAGCGCGTGCTGGGCAACGTAAAGGCGCGTGGCATTTTGGGCGAGGTGCAGCTGGGTGCAATCCTGGCGGACATCCTTACACCCGACCAGTATCTGGAAAACGTCGCCACCAAGCCCGGCGCCTCGGAGCGCGTTGAGTTTGCCGTCAAGCTGCCGGTAGACGAGGACGATCCCGTGCTGCTGCCGATCGACTCCAAATTCCCGGGTGACGCATATGAGCATCTGCTCGATGCCCAGGAGTCGGGTGACGCTGAGGCCGTCGCCGCTGCGCGTAAGACGCTCGACGCCATGGTCAAGCGCGAGGCCAAGGACATCTGCGAAAAGTACCTGAGTGTGCCGGCAACGACCAACTTTGGCATTATGTTCGTGCCGTTTGAGGGACTGTACGCCGAGGTTGTCAGTCGTCCGGGACTTATCGAGACCCTGGGCCGCGACTATCACGTCAACCTTGCCGGCCCTAGCACCATGGCGGCCATCCTCAACAGCCTGCAGATGAGCTACCAAACGTTTAGGCTGCAAAAACGCACCGATGACGTGCTGCGCGTGCTTTCTGCCGTCAAGGCCGAGCTGCCGCGCTATCAGGCGGCGCTGCGCCGCGCCCAGCAGCAGATCGAGACCGCGGGAAAGACGGTCGAGGGCATCATCACCACGCGCACCAACGTCATGGAGCGCAAGCTCAAGGACATCGACGCGCTGGAAGACGCCGACCAAGCTGATGAGATCTTGGGACTCACGCCCGCGGGCCTTCTCACAGATCAAGAAGACGAGGAATAATTACAACAAGACGGTGGGGCGCCGGCGCAAACGCGGGCACCACGCTGCTTTTCGCATCGTGCTTGCCTGAAGTGCGCTTTAGTATGCAACAATGACGTTTAGCCCCGCCAGATGTGAAAGGAAGCCCATGTCACAGAGAAGCACCAGTCCGCTCAAACGCTCAACCGTGCGCCGCACGCTACAGCGTTTTTGGGACGTCACGCGCACGCAGCCGCTGATCGTCTTTCTCTCGGTGTTCTCGTCGGCGGGCTACATCTTTTTGCTCACGTTTGCCAACACCTACGTGATGGCGCTTATCGTCGACCGCGTCCAGGCCGGCCCCGTGGCGGGCGACCGGGTGTTTGAGGTCTTTGGCCCCTACATTCTGGCGCTTGTGCTCGTTAACCTAGTGGGCCAAATCCTCTCCAAGCTGCAGGACTACACCGTCTACAAGCTCGAGATTGCGGGCAACTATCACTTGGCGCGCCTGTGCTTCGACACGCTCTCCAATCAATCCATGACATTCCACACCAGCCGTTTTGGTGGATCGCTTGTGAGCCAGACGAGCCGTTTTATGAGCGGCTACACGGGGTTGGTGGACGTGACGGTGTATTCGCTCATTCCCACTATCACCTCGGTTGTCTGCACGGTAGCGGCGCTCGCTCCGGTGGTGCCGACGTTTACCGTGATCCTGGTGGGCATTATGGTCGTCTACATCTCGTTTGTCTGGCTCATGTATAAGCGCATCATGCCGCTTTCGGCCGCGACGTCCGCCGCGCAGAACAAGCTGTCGGGCGTGCTTTCCGACGCGGTCACGAACATCCTGGCCGTCAAGACCTGCGGGCGCGAAGACTTTGAGCGCGACCTGTTCGATGCTGCCGACCGCGCCGCGCGCGACGCCGAAACGGTTTCGATGCACGCCATGATGCAGCGCAACTTTACGACCTCGGGCCTTATCGTCATTACCATGGCCGTGGTGAGTGTGTTTGTGGCGGGCGGCAACGCGTGGTTTGGCATCTCGGCCGGCGCGCTCGTCATGATCTTTACCTATACGTACAACCTCACCATGCGTTTGAACTACGTAAGCTCCATGATGCAGCGCATCAACCGCGCGCTGGGCGATGCGGCCGAGATGACGCGCGTGCTGGACGAGCCGCGTCTGGTGGCAGACGACGAGAACGCTCCCGAGCTCAAGGTGGGCGAGGGAGCGATTGATTTTGAGCACCTGAGCTTTGCATACCGCGACGCCGCGGCGGGCGAGAGCGTGTTCGACGACCTGACGCTCCATGTGGCGGCGGGTCAGCGCGTGGGCTTGGTGGGCAAATCGGGCTCGGGCAAGACGACGCTCACCAAGTTGCTGCTGCGCCTGGACGACGTACAGGGCGGTCGCGTACTCGTGGACGGTCAGGATGTCTCGCGCTGCACGCAGCAGAGCCTGCGCCGCCAGGTTGCCTACGTGCCGCAGGAGGCGCTGCTGTTTCACCGCTCCATTCGCGAGAACATCGCCTACGGCCGCCCCGACGCCACCGACGAACAGATCCGCGAGGCGGCCCGCTTGGCCAATGCCCTGGAGTTTATCGACCGCCTGCCCCGGGGCTTTGACACCATGGTGGGCGAGCGCGGCGTTAAGCTTTCGGGCGGCCAACGCCAGCGCGTGGCCATCGCCCGTGCCATCCTTACCGACGCGCCGATTCTGGTGCTCGACGAGGCGACCTCTGCCCTGGATAGCGAGTCCGAGGCGCTGGTGCAGGAGGCGCTTGAGAACCTGATGCGCGGCCGCACCTCTATTGTGGTGGCACATCGCCTGTCCACCGTGGCGGCGCTCGACCGCATCGTGGTGCTGGCGGACGGCGAGATTGTCGAGGACGGTACGCATGCGCAGCTTGTCGAGGCAGGCGGCGAGTACGCAAGCTTGTGGGGCCGCCAGACCGGCGCATTTTTGGAGGCGTAAAGACCCCATACGTGGGACAATCGTGCCCATAGGTAAGTTATGCCGCCAATCCGAGGAGTCGTTATGCCACGCGAGACCAATGCCGCCAAACGCGAGCGCGCCGTTGAGGTGTGCGAGCGCCTTAACCGTCGCTATGGCCCGGTTGAGTGTTTTTTGGACCACGAGAATCCCTATAGGCTGCTCATAGCGGTGTTGCTCTCGGCGCAGACGACCGACGCGCAGGTCAACAAGGTGACGCCGAAGCTGTTTTCCCAGTGGCCCACGCCCGAGGCCATGGCGGGGGCGAGCGTTGCCGATGTGGCAGATACCATTAAGTCGCTCGGCTTCTATAAGAGCAAAGCCAAGCACGCCGTTGAGGCCGCACAGATGATTGTCGCTGATTACGGCGGCGAGGTGCCGGCCGACATGAAGGAGCTTGTCAAGCTGCCGGGCGTTGGGCGCAAGACGGCGAACATCGTGCTCAACGTGGGGTTTGGCATTGTCGAGGGCATCGCGGTCGATACGCACGTCAACCGCATCGCGCACCGCCTGATGCTGAGTCCCAAGACGCACGCCAAAGAGCCGCTCAAGACCGAGCAGGATCTGCTCAAGATCTTGCCGCACGAGTATTGGGAATCGGTCAACCACCAGTGGATCACCTTTGGCCGCGAGATCTGCGACGCCCGCAAACCCAAGTGCGACGAGTGCCCACTGGCAGACCTTTGCCCGAGCATGCGCGTTTTGGGGTAGCTGTTTGGCGTGCGCTGGCGTGTTCACCTCATGCGCTACCATGACAATCAATACTTTTGACGTAAGACCCGCCGAGCTTGCCCCGGCGGGCTTTTGGCGTTGCGATGCCGGAGGAACAGCATGCTCATTCACCGTATAGCCGCGCAGCTCTACACTGCTGAGGCCTTGCAGACCGTCGAGGCCGGACTCGATGCCGGCGAGGATGTGACGCTGGCCGTGTCGCAGTCGGGCCGCACGCTTATGGCGGCTGCTCAGTTTGCGCGCCGCCCGCGCCCTACGGTCTACATTGTGAGCGGCGAGGACGCGGCCGATCGCGCCGCGCGCAGCCTGGCCGCCTACGTGGGCCTGGCGCACGTGTGCCGCTTTCCCGAGCGCAAGGACTATCCGTGGCGCGAGCAGGCGCCCGACGATGCCGTGGTGGCGCAGCGCTGCGAGGCTCTGGGGCGTATCGTGCGCGGGGACAACTGCATCATGGTTGCCTCGGCCCGTGCATTGCTGCGTTGCGTGCCGCCAGTCGAGAGCCGCTACTGGGAGTCCACGACCTTTGCGGTGGGCGAGGAGATTCCTTTTGACGAAGTGCCGCAGCGCCTGGTGGGCATGGGCTACACCAATGCCGGCGCCGCCGACGCACCCGGCCTGTTCCGCGTGCACGGCGACACCGTCGAGGTATTCCCCGCACAAGAGAAAGCGCCCGTGCGCATTGAGTTCTTTGGCGACGAAATTGATCGCATTCGCCGTATGGTGAGCTCCACGGGCCAAACCATCGGCAACGAGGACAGCATCGAGATCTTCCCGTGCCGCGAGCTGGCGCTTACCGACGAAGCCGTTCACAACATGCACGTGGCGCTCTATCGCGCAAGCCAGAGCGACAGCAAGCTGGCGGCACTGCTCGAGATGGTTGATGCGCGTATCGTCACACCCGAGCTCGACCGCTTTTTGCCGGTGATGTACGGCAAGACCGTGAGCCCGTTGGCGCACGTGAGCGGCAAGGCGCTTGTGGTTCTGTCCGAGCCGCGCTCGCTGTTCGACGACTGCCTGCGTGCCTACGAGGATATCGAGGCGCGCGCCGGCGAGGCGGGGATTGACCGCTTGGACGGCCTGTACGTGCGCGCCCAGCAGCTCGACTTTGGTGCTCAGCAGCGCCTGAACTACGTGAGCCTGATCCGCGCCGGCGGTGCGGTTACGGCAGAGCTCAAGATTGAGCAGCCGGCTATCGCAGGCTCGGAGAACCGCTTTATGACGCGCGTTCAGGAAGTCGTGGGCAAGCGCTATGCCTGCGTGTTTGCCATTCCCGACCGCGGAGCGCGCGAGTCGATGGAGCTCACCTTTGGCGACGAGGGCATTACCTTTGAGGAGTCGCTGACGGCCGCCCCCGAAAACGCCGGTGTTATTGGCGAGCGCGTACGCGTGGCAGCGGCAGATTCTGCCGACCGTGCTGCCCGCCAGGAGGCCCATGCCTCGATCCGCGAGCGCCGCGTCGACGCGCTCAACGCCCGCTCGCTCGAGGCGGGCGCCGCCCAGGCTGCCGCCGGTGCTGCCGTACCCACCATCTCGCGCGGACGCGTGACCTTTGTGGATGCTGCCCTGCCGCAGGGCGTGGTGGTGCCCGATGCCAACCTAGCCGTGTTCTCGATCGCCGATCTCAATGCCCGCATGGACGCCAACCGCGCGCGCAGCCGTCGCAAGGTGGACATTACGCAGATTACGTTTCCGTTTAAGCCGGGCGACTACGTGGTGCACGCTACCCACGGCATCGCGCTCTTTAGCGAGATCGCGCGCCAGGAAGTGGGCGGCAAGGAGCGCGACTACTTTTTGCTGGAATATGCCGACGGCGACAAGCTCTACGTGCCGCTCGAGCAGGTCGACCGCATCACGCGCTATGTTGGTCCCGACGGCGACAAGCCGCGCTTGACTAGGCTCAACACCGCCGACTGGACGCGTGCCACCAACAAGGCGCGCAAGAACGCCAAAAAGCTGGCGTTTGACCTGGTCGATCTGTATACGCGCCGCTCGTCGATTACCGGTATCGCCTGCCCGCCCGATACGCCCGAGCAGATCGAGATGGAGGAGAGCTTTCCTTACGACGAGACGCGCGACCAGCTGGAGGCTATCGCCGATATTAAGGCCGACATGGAGGCGCCCAAGCCCATGGACCGCCTGCTGTGCGGCGACGTGGGCTTTGGCAAGACCGAGGTTGCCCTGCGCGCGGCGTTTAAGTGCGTGGACTCCGGCCGTCAGGTCATGGTGCTCTGCCCCACGACCATTCTGGCCCAACAGCACTACGAGACCTTCTTTGAGCGCTTTGCCCCGTTTGGCCTCGAGGTCGAGGTGCTCAGCCGCTTTCGCACGCCGGCGCAGCAGAAGCGCGCGCTCAAGGCGTTTGCCGAGGGCACGATCGACGTGCTCATCGGCACGCACCGCCTGCTTTCGGCCGATGTGAACCCCAAGAACCTGGGTTTGGTGATCATCGACGAGGAGCAGCGCTTTGGCGTGCAGCACAAGGAGCAGCTCAAAAACCTGCGCGAGCAGATTGACGTGCTCACACTTTCGGCCACGCCTATTCCGCGAACCATGCAGATGGCCACGAGCGGCGTGCGCGACATGAGCCTGATCACCACGCCACCGACCGGGCGCCGTCCCGTGATCGTGCACGTGGGGGAGTACGACCCCGACGTGGTGAGCGCGGCGATTCGCCTGGAGGTGGGCCGCGGCGGCCAGGTGTACTACGTCTCCAACCGCGTCAAGACCATCGACGACGCCGTGGCACGCGTGCACGAGGCCGCGCCCGAGGCGCGCGTGGGCGTGGCGCACGGCAAGATGAGCCCGCGCGAGGTCGAGGACGTGATGATCGAGTTCGCGACCAAAAAGATCGACGTGCTCATCGCCACGACCATCGTGGAGAGCGGCATCGACAACGCGACCGCCAACACGCTCATCATCGAGGATTCGCAGCGCTTGGGTCTGGCGCAGCTCTACCAGCTCAAGGGCCGCGTGGGCCGTTCTGCCACGCAAGCCTACGCGTACTTTATGTTCCCGGGCGAGCTGCCGCTCACCGAGGAGGCTACGGCACGCCTGACCGCACTCTCCGAGTTCCAGGACCTGGGCAGCGGCATGCGCATCGCCATGCGCGACCTGGAGATCCGCGGCGCCGGCTCGCTCATGGGCGCCGAGCAGCACGGCAACCTGTCGAGCGTGGGCTTTGACCTGTTTACGCAGATGCTGGGTCAGGCCGTGGCCGAGGCGCGCGGCGACGACGATGCCGGTGTGGAGGCGGCGAGCGTGGGTATTAACCTGCCGGCCGACTACTTCTTGTCCGAGGAGTACCTGCCGGCGGTGGATCAGCGCGTGCTCGTATACCGTAAGCTTGCGGCGGCCGAGGACCTGGAGAGCATCGACGAGGTGCAGGAAGAGACCGAGGCCGCGCATGGCGAGCTGCCGTTGGCGGGACTCAACCTGTTCAATCGCGCGCGAATCCGCATTCGCGGCGAGCGCCTGGGGCTCGAGAGCGTTACGCTCAGCGGCGGTCGCATCACGTTTTTGGGCGTCGACGTTCCCAAGAAGGTGGCCTATGAGCTTAAGACCCGCTATGGCGCGGTGAACTTCCCCAAGAGCCGCAAACTGTCGGTGCCCTACAAGGCGGGCGCCGGCGCGGGCAGCGGCCTGGGTCGCGGTCTCGACGCCAACGACGGCACCGGCCCCGTGGCCGCGGCACTCATGCTGCTGCAGCAGCTGGGCGCGTCCGACGATGATTAACGGGTCGACGTCGTAAACGCCCCATTTGGGCAATCTGGTTCCATCGAAAGGAAAGCATGTTCGGGTACATCTATAAGAAAGATGCCGCTGCTATCGCGGT
The DNA here is from genome assembly GCF_052121795.1 of Collinsella sp. LCP19S3_B7. Classification (NCBI taxonomy): domain Bacteria; kingdom Bacillati; phylum Actinomycetota; class Coriobacteriia; order Coriobacteriales; family Coriobacteriaceae; genus Collinsella; species Collinsella sp. LCP19S3_B7. Next base: position 102,604 of record NZ_JBQKDO010000006.1, on the reverse strand, counting down.
TATCCTTGCCCTCTGCCTGGGCGTGGGCAGTTTCTTCGATTATCAGATCTCGAGCGCGCTGTTCAACATCGGCAGCGTGTACGGCCGCTTTATCGAGGCGACCGGCGAGCTGCCGTTTGAGCTGACGGCGAGCGTCGCGGGCGTTATGCTCGTGCGCGCGGTGCGTCCCGACTCCAGGGGGAGCAAATGGCTCGCCGTGCTCGGCATCCTCGTCAATGTTGGCCTGACCGGCTACGAGATCGTTTCGTCCCTGAGGGTTGGCGGCAAACTCATCGCGGCTCAGTTGGTGCTGACGTTTGTGCTGGCCATCGTCGCCAACCTTATCGTCTATCGCCTCACGCGCACGACCGAGCCCGACGAGCTCACACGCTGGGCGCTCATGGTGCTTGCCGTGTGGGTCGCTCAGGCCATCATCCTCAACGTGATCGTCAAGCCGCTGTGGTCGCGCCCGCGCATGCGCGTGGTCGAGGTGACGCCGGGGCTCGAGTTTCAGCCGTGGTGGGTGATCGGAAACCCCGACAAGCGGGCCTATATTGCCGCCGGTGTAGTCAAGGACGGCTTTAAGTCGTTTGCGAGCGGACACGCGGCGCACGCGGCGATCGGCCTTATGCTCGCCGGGCTTCCCGCAGCGGCCTTTAAGGAAAAGCCGTCGCGCCGTCGTGTGGTCTTTTGGACGGCGGCTGTGGTTGTGGCGTTCGTCGCGTTTGGCCGCATCGTGATCGGAGCGCACTTTTTGAGTGATGTGAGCTGCGGTTTTGCTCTGGTGCTGGCACTTGAGTGCCTTGCCGCGCGCATTGCCTATCCCAGCGGCGTACAATAGCTCCGTTTGAATCATCTGGCCGATACCCGGTAAGAGAGGATTGCCATGCTCGCGTTTAACAACGATTATTCCCACGGCGCACACCCGGCGGTGCTGCAGGCGCTCGTCGACACCAATATGGAGCCGCAGCCCGGATACGGTACCGATGCACATACCGAGCGTGCCAAGCAGCTTATCCGCGAGGCCTGTCAGGCCCCCGATGCCGACGTGTTTTTTCTGGTGGGCGGCACGCAGGCCAACGCGACGGTGATCGACATGCTGCTCGCGCCGTACGAGGGCGTCGTTGCTGCCGAGACTGGCCACGTCGCCTGCCACGAGGCGGGCGCCATCGAGTTTGGCGGCCACAAGGTGCTCACCATCCCCGGCTACGAGGGCAAGATGCACGCCGAGGACCTTGAGAACTATATCCAGGTGTTCTACGAAAACGAGAGCTACGAGCACACGGTGTTCCCGGGTGCCGTGTACGTGAGCCTATCGACCGAGTACGGCACGCTGTACTCCAAGGCCGAGCTCGCGGCGATTCGCGCAGTGTGCCAGAAGCGCGAGATTCCGCTGTTTGTGGATGGCGCCCGCCTGGCCTATGCGCTGGCGGCCGATGAGTGCGACATTACCCTGCCCGAGCTGGCGCAGCTGTGCGACGTGTTCTACGTCGGCGGTACCAAGTGCGGCGCGCTCTGCGGAGAGGCTGTGGTGTTCTGCGGTATGCACGCCCCGGCGCATCCCATTCCGCGTATTAAGCAGCATGGCGCGCTGCTTGCCAAAGGCCGCCTGACGGGCGTGCAGTTTGAGGCGCTCTTTACCGACGGCCTGTATTTTGAGATTGGTCGCCAGGCGATCGAGACGGCTCAGGCGCTTCGTCGCGTGCTGCACGAGCGCGGCTACCAGTTCTTTTTGGAGACGCCGACCAACCAGCAGTTTGTGATTCTGCCCAACGAGGACATGGCCCGCATTCGCGAGCATGCCTCGATTGAGTACTGGGAAAAGTACGACGAGACCCACACGGTGGTGCGCTTTTGCACCAGCTGGGCCACGACGCAGGAGGACATCGACGCGTTGGCGGCTGTTCTGTAGCCTGATGTAGTGACAAGGGGCTGCCCTGCGCCTGAGCTTGGCGCAGGGCAGCCTTTGTTTTTGAGGGGGAAGGGTTGTATGACCGAAATGTCCGAGCCGACGATTCGCCTGGCGACGCCCGACGATGCGCCGGCGTTGCTTGCCATCTATGAGCCGTATGTGCGCCAGACGGCGATTACCTGCGAATACGAGGTTCCGAGCGTTGAGGAGTTCGCCGGGCGTATCGAGCGTACGCTCAAGCGCTACCCGTATTTGGTGATGGAGCTGGACGGGCGTCCGGTAGGCTATGCCTATGTGAGCCCGCTCAACAGCCGCGAGGCATACGACTGGTCGGTCGAGACGTCGATCTACCTGGCGCGCGATGTGCGCCACGGCGGGCTGGGCCGCAAGCTGCACGATGCGCTCAAGCAATGCCTGATCGCGATGGGCATCACCAACATGTGTGCGCTCATCGCCGTGCCGCACGACAAGGACGACGAGTATCTGACGCACAACAGTCAGGATTTCCATGCCCATATGGGGTATCGCCTGGTGGGTGCCTTCGACCGCTGCGCCCAAAAGTTCGGTCGCTGGTACGACATGTGTTGGATGGAGCTGGTCCTAGCCGAGCGCACGCCCAACCAACCCAAACCAACCTGGTTCCCCGACCTCCCCAAACCTACCATTTAGGGACAGGTTTATTTTGGCAGGTTAGCCGATGGGCTCGGTGTATTTGGCGCGGTCGGTGCGTTGGATGCGCTTGGAGACATGGAGCGGTCGGCCGTCGGTGTCGTAGACGTAGTCGGTGATCAGGATCAGCGCCTGCCCGCGCTCAACGTTGAGCAAAAACGCCTCATTTTGCGAGGCATAGCACACCTCAAAGGTCTTATGCCCCTGTGCCGGTGCGCGATGGAACTCCTGTCGCAGCGTGGCGTAGAGCGAACCGTTGATATCGCGATCGATGAGCGTCTCGAAGCTTGGCGGCAGGTAGGTGGTCTCCAGGCACAGCGGCGCGTCGTCCAGGTAGCGCAGGCGGACAAGTTTGACGAGCTTGCTGCCCACGGCGGCGTCAAAGAACTTAGCTATGCTGCCGGCCGCCTTGGCAAAGCCCGAGTCCACGGTGCGCGTGGTGGGCTTCATGCCCTGGCCTTCGACCTGCTTGGTATAGCTCGAAAACACCAGGTTGTTCTCGTGGAGCGCGGGCGTGTCGGCCACAAAGGCGCCACGCCCGCGCTCGGTGCGCACCAGGCCCTCATCAACGAGCACCTTAAGGGCGTGGCGTACGGTGCTGCGTGACAGCCCCGATTCGTCCATGAGTTCCATCTCGGACGGCAGCTTGTCTCCGCGCGCATACGTGCCGGCAGCGATGCGATCGCGCAGCGTGCCCGCCAAGCGCTCGTATTGGGTCAGTTTCTTTTTAGATGTGACGCCCATATTGCCAACCTATATCTAACCTGTATGCTTACCTAAGCAAGCATGTATTTAATAAAACAATAAAACTGCTGGTAGCGAGCTACCGAAAACCACGGCAGCAAAATTTCTAAGACAAATATAGCATACAACTAGTCGACATAACTAAAACATGTATGTAACTTGTATGCCTGTGATGAGCATCAAACGAGAAGAAAGGCTGATGCACGATGACTACTCAGGAACAGGTTAAAGATGTCGTCTCCCAGGTTTTGGCCGACAAGGCAGACAAGGGCGGCATCAAGCGCGTCGTGTGGATTGGCGCCGGCGGATCCAACGGCGGTAACTATCCTGCCCAGTACTTTATGGAGCACGAGGCCACGCAGGTCGTGAGCTCCAGCTACACCAGCAACGAGTTCGTGCACGCCACCCCTGCCTACGTTAACGAGAACACCTTGGCCGTCGTCGTGTCCATGCGCGGCACCAAGGAGACTATCGTCGCCGCCCAGGTCGCCAAGGACCACGGTGCCAGCACCATCGCCATCTATGTCGACGAGTCCGCCCTCACCGAGGTCTGCGACTACAAGATTCAGTACGACAGCCTGGCCGTCGACGAGTCCTGCATGGGCCGCACCAACTCCGCCGTCGTGACCATGATCGCCATGGAGCTCACGCAGCAGACCGAGGGCTATGCCGAGTACGAAACCGCTATGGCCGCCTTCGACTTGGTCGACCCCATCTATCGCAAGGCCGTCGAGTACACCCGTCCGCTCGCTGCCAAGTGGGCCGAGCAGAACGCCGACAAGCCCTGCATCAACGTGATGGCTCAGGGTCCGCTCTTTGGTGCCGCCTACGTCTTTAGCATCTGCAACGTGCAGGAGATGCTGCAAATCGACTCCTGCACCATCAACACCTGCGACTTCTTCCATGGCCCCTTTGAGATCCTGGACAAGCGTACCTCGCTGTTCCAGCTCATCAGCGTCGGCCGCAGCCGCTGCAACGACGAGCGCGGCATCCGCTTCGTCAACCAGTACGGTGGCGAACGCGTCTATCAGCTCGACGCCAAGGAGCTCGGCCTCAACGACATCAAGGACAGCGTGAGCGAATACTTCAACCACCTGATCTTCGCGCCGATCCTCAACAACGTCTACATGCGCGCGCTCTCTGCCGTCACCCACAAGGACTATATGACGCGCCGCTACATGTGGAAGCTCGACTACTAGGGGATAGAGCGGCCTAACAGCTCGATGTCCTCATAAGTTGCGGTGGAATAGTTCCTGTTTGGGGGCTTGAAGCCTCTATTTAGGAACTATTTCACCGCAACAGCCAAATGATCCGCTGGGGACGGAGGAAAACGGATCACTGACGCAGACCAGCCCCTCAGTGATCCGTTTTCCTCCGTCCCCAGCGGATCATTTTCCGTTCGGCGATTTGTGGCTTGAAAATTGTATATAACGACTATAACGTAGTATGAAACATATTGGAAACAATACCGAGGAGGCTGCGTTGAAGAAAAGCAATCTGGGCTATGTGCTGGTGCTGATCGCCGCGCTTATGTGGGGCAGCATCGGAATCTTTGTAAACGGCATCTCGGCCATGGGCGTTTCGTCCCAGAGCATGGCTGCCTTTCGCTTGTTGGTCGGAGCGCTTATCTTGGCGCCGGTCCTGATGTTTATGGGCTGCCGCCCAGGTGAGGGGTCTACCGTGGCTCAGGGTCCGCTGGCCCTGTTCAAGGCAAGCCCTAAAGAGCTTGTTCCCTGCGCGCTTGTCGGTATCGTCGGTTTGGCCGCCGCCAACACCTGCTATTACGAGTGCATGGGCGAGGTGGGCATGTCCACGGCCTCGGTGCTGCTCTACACCTCGCCGGTGTTTGGCGTCATGCTCGGCCGCGTGCTTTATCGCGAGGACGTGACCCCTAACAAGCTCGTTGCCATTGTCTTTAACATCGTTGGCTGCGTGCTTGCAGTGACCAATGGCGACCTTTCCGGTTTTCATTTTTCGGTTTGGGGCGTCACGTCGGGTGTGATTGCAGGCCTTTGTGGTGCGTCGCTCGCGGTGTTTAGCCGAATAGCAACCAAGACGGTCCACCCGCTGGCAGTCACGTTTTGGGGCTTTGTTTTTGGCGGTGTGGTTATGGCAGCTATCGCGGCTCCGTGGCCGGATGTCGCCGCGGCAATGTCGCCACAGCTGCTGCTGCTGTTCCTTGGCTTTGGACTCATCCCCACAGCCGTGGCTTACATCTTATATATGCAGGGTCTGTCCATGGGGCTCGAGACGTCGAAAGTTCCCGTCGTAATGTCATTCGAGACAGTTGTCACCGTACTGCTGGGCATTGGTGTCTACGCCGAGCCCGCCGGCGCGATCAAAGTCCTGGGCATCGTGCTGGTGCTCGCGTCCATCCTGATCATGAACACCGACTTCTCCAAGCTGCGCAACAGTGTGTTTGTCGGTCATGTCATTGAGAGCATGACCTTTAAGCCCAACGCGTGGTGGACGGAGAAATCGCAGGACATGGATCTGTTTAAGGAACGCACCGGCATCGCGCTGGAGCCCACCGTACAGGAAAGTCCCTGGTACTTCGTGCGATAGGGAATTGCGTGCGGCATCCGACCTGGGGTTATCCAGCCAGTGCCCGCCTACCCAGCCCCAATGTTTCGAGCACGTTAAACCCGTAAACGGTCGATTTTTAACCGCGAACGGTCTTTATACTAATTATCAATGTAAGTAGCGTATAAGACGTTATAATGACCATAACGAAAAGGAGGAGGCAAGATGAATCAGATCATTCTCGCATCTCATGGCGGCCTGGCCGCAGGCGCCAAAGACACGCTCGAGATGGTTCTCGGCGACGTGTCGAACGTCCACGTCGTGTCGCTTGCTCGTGACGACAAGGAGCCCATCACCAATAAGGTGGACGCCATGATCGCCACGTTCAACGCGGACGATACCGTCTATGTGCTGACCGATATGCTCGGCAGCTCGGTCAACAACAGCATGGTCGAGCTTTCCAAGAACGGCACGAAGTTCACGGTTGTCAGCGGTTTCAACATCCCGCTGGCGCTCACGCTCGCTATGAGCCCCGCCCCCGTCAAGGGCACCGAGCTCGCGGCCCTCATCAACGAGGCCCGCACTGGTCTGACCAACCCCAACGCACCGGTCGAGGCCGTCGCGGCTCCCGCCAAGAAGGCCAAGGCGTCCCGTCACAGCTCCGGTCCCGCCAAGATCGTCCTTGCACGTCTTGACTACCGTCTGCTGCACGGCCAGGTCGTCTTTACCTGGACCACCAAGGTTCAGGCCGAGCGCATCATCGTCGTCGACAACGCTGCCGCCAACGATGACATCAAGAAGGGCGCTCTTAAGCTGGCCAAGCCCCAGGGCGTGCGCCTGAACGTCTTCACCGTCGAGCGCGCCCTCGCCAAGATGGACAAGCTCAACACCCTTGGCGAGCGCGTCATGTTCGTCTTTGGCAACACTGCCGAGATGCTGCAGTTCTGCCAGGGCTACAAGCTCGACGCCATCAACCTGGGCGCCACCGCCAACCACGACGGTGCCGATCAGGTCGGCGGCAAGGACAGCTCCGTCTTCTTCGACGCCACGCAGAAGGCCGACATCAACCAGCTGCTCGACATGGGCATCAAGCTCTATGTCCAGCAGACCCCCACGTATCAGAGCGTCGACATCGACGCCAAGCTGTAGTCAACCAGGCTTTTGCCTGACTGAAAGGAGAAGGGTATGAATACGTTCATCAGTGCGGTGCTCGTCGGCCTCGTCGGCGTGTTCTGCATGTGGGACTCCCGCCTGCTCGGTCGTCTTAACTTCGAGCAGCCCCTCGTTGGCGCTACGCTCGTCGGTCTGCTGCTGGGCGATGTGCCCACCGGCCTTGCCGTCGGCGCCGCCGTCGAGCTCGTGTCCATGGGCCTGGTGCAGGTCGGTGCTGCCGTTCCGCCCGATATGGTCCTGGGCGGCATTGTGGCCGCTGCCTTTGCGTGCCTGACCGATGCTTCCGCCGAGACCGCCATGACGATCGCCATCCCGGTCGCCGTCCTGGGTCAGCTCCTCGGCATCGTGTTCCGTTCCATCATCGCCGCCCTCACCCATGTGGCAGATAGCGCGATCGATAACGGAAAGTTCAAGACCGCCTACCGTATGCACATCTGCGTCGGCACTGGTCTGTACGCCGTCATGTACTTCCTGCCGATCTTCCTCGCCGTCTTTGTTGGCACCGACCTGGTTCAGGCCATCGTCAACATGGTCCCCGAGTGGCTGTCCACTGGTCTTAACGTTTCGACCAAGATCATGACCGCCTACGGCTTGGCCCTGCTGCTCACCATGATGATCAAGAAGGGTATGACTCCGTTCCTGTTCATCGGCTTCCTGCTCGCCGCTTACCTCAACCTGTCCGTCATCGCGGTCGCTCTGATCGGTGTGTGCCTGGCTGTCGTCTTCATGGGCTTCAAGTTCAACGGTTCCCATGCAGCCGCCGGTGTCGATTCCGACTACGATCCGCTCGAAGACGACGAAGACTAAGGAGGAACACACTATGGCAACCGCAACCAAGGACGTGTCCCTGAACAAGAAGGTCAGCCAGTTCTTCTGGCGCTCCTGGGCCATCCAGGCCTCTTGGAACTACGAGCGTCAGATGAACATGGGCTTCCTCTATGGCATGGTTCCCACGCTCGATCGCCTCTATCCGGATGAGTCCGACCCCAAGCAGCTTGCTGCTAAGAAAGAGGCTTACCACCGTCACATGGCGTTCTACAACTGCACTCCGCAGACGAGCGCTTTCGTCCTGGGCCTCGCCGCCTCCATGGAGGAGGAGTACGCCAAGGATCCCGAGAACTTCGATCCCGATTCGATCAACGCGGTCAAGACCTCCCTCATGGGCCCGCTTTCCGGTATTGGTGACTCCTTCTTCCAGGGCACCATCCGCGTTATCGCCTTTGGTCTGGGCGTTCAGCTGGCTCAGCAGGGCTCCATCATGGGCCCGATCCTGGCCATGCTCATCTCCATCGTGCCTTCCGTGCTGATCACGTGGTTCGCAGCCAAGATGGGCTATCAGGGCGGCCACGAGTACCTGAGCAAGCTTCAGGGCGGCGACCTCATGGAGAAGCTCATGTATGTCTGCGGCATCGTGGGTCTTATGTCCGTGGGCGGCATGATCGCTACGCTGATCGGCGCCACCACCCCGCTGCAGTTCGCTGACGGCACCGTCGTGATCCAGGACATCCTGGACGGCATGATGCCCCAGATGATTTCCCTTGGCCTCACCGGCCTTATGTACTGGCTCATCAAGAAGAACGTCAACACCGGTTGGCTTCTTGTGATCGCCATCGTGGGCGGCATCGCCCTCTCCGCGGCCGGCATCCTGGCCTAGTCGCGCCCAAGCGTCTAACCGCTTTCCCCGGGGAGCCTGCCTGGCATCCCATACCCCAGGCAGGCTTCCATCCCTAAATGTGTCAAAGGGACAGTCCCTATGTCACATCTTCAATGGGCCGGCGACTCGGTCCAAATCACGGTAACCCTGCGCACGTCCGGCAAAGTGGCGCCGCAAAAATCGAAAGGAATGTGTCAGATGTACGAGATCGACCTTAACCTCCCTAAGCAGATCGTCGCTGATGTCCTGTCCAACCACGAGATCCACAGCGTCGCCTTCGTTGGCTGCGGCGCTTCCATGTCCGACCTTTACCCCGCCAAGTACTTCCTGGCCAACAACACGGACAAGCTGAACGTTCAGATCTTCACCGCAAACGAGTTCAACTACGACACGCCCTCCTGGGTCAACGAGCACACCTTCGTGATCACCTGCTCCCTCGGTGGCTCCACGCCCGAGACCGTCGAGGCCAACAAGACCGCCAAGAAGCACAACTGCCCGGTCGTCTCCCTCACCAACAAGGCCGGCTCCGCTCTGACCGTCGACGCCGACCACGTCATCATCCACGGCTTCCACGCCAACTACGCTGCCAAGTGCGAGAAGCCCGGCTATGCCATCGCTCTTGCTCTCGAGATCCTTCAGCAGACCGAGGGCTATGACCACTACGAGGACATGATCACCGGTCTCACCAACGTCTTCGACCTCTGCGAGAACGCCGCTCAGTCCTGCAAGAAGCTCGCCAAGAAGTTCGCCGAGGACTTCAAGGACGACAAGATGATCTACTTCATGGCTTCCGGTGCCTCCGAGAAGATGGCTTATTCTCACGCCGCCTTCCTGTTCACCGAGATGCAGTGGATCGACGCCGCCGCCTACAACACCGGCGAGTACTTCCACGGCCCGTTCGAGGTTTCCACCGAGGGTAAGCCCTACGTCTTCTTCATGTCCGATGGCGCTACCCGTCCGATGGACGCCCGCGCCCTCACCTTCCTTAAGCGCATGGGCGCCAAGGTCGCTCTGATCGACTCCAAGGACTACGGCCTGGCTGACGCCGTGCCCGCGAGTGTCGTCACCTACTTCAACCCGCTGCTGCACCTCGCCGTTATGCGTGAGTACGGCAACCAGATCGCCGAGGCCCGTCAGCACCCGCTGACCATGCGTCGCTACATGTGGAAGCTTTCCTACTAATCACAAGTAAGTAGACCTTACGGGTTGATTGAGAGGGGATGGGGTTTTCGCCCCGTCCCCTTTTTTGCTTTGGGGGCGTGTTTGTCGCGCCGCAAACCCCAGATAAAACCTACCAAAATAAACCTGTCCCTTTTTGGCAGGTGGAAGGAGGAGCGTATGATCAAGGCAGTGCTGTTTGACATGGACGGCGTGCTGGTCGATACCGAGTGGTTCTACAACCGTCGCCGCGTGGCGTTTATGGAAGAGAAGGGGTTCCACTTTGACGAGATCCCCGACCTTTCGGGGTCTAACGAGCCGGCCATTTGGAAGGCGCTGGTGCCCGACGATGTTGAGCTGCGTGAGCGCCTGCGCGTGGAGTACAAGCAGGTCTACAGCCCGCACCACCCCGTTCCGTATGCCGAGCTTCTCAACGAGCAGACGGAGCCGGTGATGCGTGAGCTGCATGAGCGCGGCGTGAAGTGTGCCATCGCGAGCTCGTCCTATCGCGAGCTGATCGACGAGCTGGTGGAGATTGCCGGCATCGCCGACGTGCTGGACTACACCATCAGCGGTCACGAGTGCAGTGCGTTTAAGCCCGACCCCGAGATCTACCAGCGTGCCATGGAGGCGCTGGGGGTGGAGCCTGCCGAGTGCCTGGTTATCGAGGATTCGCCTCTGGGCATCGAGGCTGGCAAGCGCTCTGGCGCCCGCGTCCTGGCGCTGCGTCCGCACGAGGGCGTCAACCTGGACCAGTCTGCCGCCGACGTTGTCATCGACAATCTGTGTGACATCCTACCTGCCATTTAGGGACAGGTTTATTTTGGCAGGTTTTATCTGGGCAAATGCCGAATTCGCCGTGAAGGGATCGCTCTCTTCACGGCGTTTTTCTTTTGAGCGGCCTCACGGTCCTTCTGATGGTTGTCGAGAGAGGGTGAATTGAGGCGCCCCCGCACGCTCCATGCTACAATCGCGGGCATGCCCCACAACTATATCTGCCTTCGAAAGGAGCCTGCGTGGCGGATGCCATCGATCAGCTCACGGACCGCGTGCTCGTACTCGGCCGCCTCACCATCGTCCGCCGTGCCATTACTGCCGTGGCAGTCACGGTCTCTGCCGTTCTCCAGACATTCCTGATCCAGGCGTTCATTCGGCCCGCTGACCTGCTTCCGAGCGGTTTTACCGGCGTCGCGGTCCTTCTCGATCGCGTTACCTCGCTAGGCGGCGTTCACATCGACATCTCGCTCGGTATGCTCGCACTCAACATCCCCGTGGCGCTCCTATGCTGGAACGGCATTAGCAAGCGCTTCGTCATCTTCTCGATGATGCAGGTCGTGCTCTCGTCGCTGTTCCTCAACGTCTTTCACTTTGCGCCGTTTTTAGGCGACAAGATCATGCTCATCATTTTTGGCGGCGTGGTCTCGGGCCTGGGTGCTGCCATCGCGCTTAAGTCCGGCGCATCCACCGGCGGTACCGACTTTATCGCGCTGTGGGTTTCCAACCACACGGGCAAGACCATCTGGGGCGTCATCTTTGGCTTCAACTGCTTTATCCTGGCAATCTTTGGTTTTATGTTTGGCTGGGACAAGGCGGCGCATTCCATTGTGTTTCAGTTTATTTCGACCAAGACCATCGACAGTTTCTATCATCGCTACGATCGTGTGACGCTGCAGATCACGACGCGCAAGGCAGACGAGGTCATGACTGCCTACGTAAACCATTTTCAGCACGGCATTAGCTGCGCCGAGGTCGTCGGCGGATACAGCCGCGAGAAGATGTACCTGCTGCACACCGTTGTCTCGACCTACGAGAGCCAGGACATTATCAGGCTGGTATGCGAGGTTGATCCCGGCGCCGTAATCAACGTGTTCCACACGCTCAACTTTGTGGGCGGTTGGTGGGGCGGTCATGTCGACGAACCCATGCCCACGGCCGTTCCCGATCCCGACAAGCCCGCACGCATGGCCAGCAGGCAGGTGCGCCTCAGCGAACAGGACAGCTTGCAGCAGGACGACGGCAAGTAAGGTATTTGGCATTTTGCCGGCTCTGCTCAATCCTGTCCCTTTTTGGTAGGGAGGGTGTATCGTTTTATCGTTATGAGGTAACATAAAACTAGACGTTATATACGTATTTGTTATTCTGATATTTCGATAAGAGTGATTAGATATGCCTGCACCCAAAAATGCGCCGCTGTACCAGCAGATTTACGACGAAATCAAGGATTCGATCGAGAAAGGTGTTTATGCACCCAAGGAGCGTATCCCGTCCGAGCTTGAACTTGCCGAGCAGTACGAGGTGAGCCGTATTACGGTGCGCCGCGCCGTAGAGGAGCTGTGTTCCGATGGCTATCTGGTTAAACAGCAAGGCCGTGGCACGTTTGTCTCCACGCCGCACATCAACCGCCAGTTTCATGCCTCGATGCTGCAGACGTTTACCGCGCTGTGTGCCGACAATGGCATGAAGGCCGGCGCGCATGTAATCGATCGCCAGATCGTTCCGGCGCGCCAAAACGAGATGGAGTTCTTTGGCCTGCAGAAGGATGCGCTGCTGCTGCATATCAAGCGCGTGCGTACGGCCGACGGCGAGCCCATCTTTGAGGAGAACATCTTTGTGCCCTTTGACGCATATCGTGAGCTGTTGACGGCCGATCTTGAGGACAAGTCGATTTTTGCCGAGGTCGAGCGTGTTGGTGGAACGCCGATTGCCTCGGTTGGCTACCGCACGGTCGAGGCCGTTCGCGCCAATGCCGAGCAGGCGGCCGAGCTGGGCATCGCTCCGCACGATCCGCTGCTCAACCTGCGTGCCGGCTTTACCGGTCCCAATGGCGAGCCGGTTTTGCTCGGCAAGCAGTACTACGTGGGTAGCCGCTACGTTATGGTCATGTAAGTTACGCGGTTTTACCAAACCGCGTAACGGCTCGACGCTACGCCTTTGGTTCCGCCGTTCTAACGAACGGCGGACCGGTCGACGCTGCAAACGCCCCTAAGCGGCAATCTGACGTTCAATCGTCGGTCGCGTACCGAAGTACGTTTCCCTCCTCTTTCACGTCACCTTGCTCGCTTAGGGGCGTTTTCGCTGACTTATGCTCAACCAGCGACGTTTCCGCGCTTGTCAAGAATGTCCCCAATGACTACCCGCAGAATGAGCGTGGACAATCTCCCGTTTTTTGCTTGGTGACGGGTTCAAAGTGGGAGATTATCCACGCTCGTTCCCATCGGATTACATTGCCCGTGGCCGGCAGCCGTGCGGCACCGGTCCGCGTGGCGGCGTATAATCGGCGGCAGATGACTTGGACGTTAGGAAACCATGACCGATAGCATGCAGCAGATGGCGCTCGATACGCTCGGCGCCTATTTTGGCTACACCTCGTTTCGCCCGGGGCAGGACCGCATGGTCGATGCGATCCTTGCCGGCCGCGATGCGCTGGGCGTTATGCCCACGGGCGCCGGTAAGTCCATTTGCTACCAGGTGCCCGCGCTCATGCTGCCCGGTATCACCTTTGTGGTGAGTCCGCTGCTGTCGCTTATGGAGGATCAGACCCGTGCATTGCTCGCGGCGGGTGCGCGACCCAGCTATCTCAACTCCAGTCTTACTCCGGCCCAGCAAAACACCGTGCTCAAGCGGGCACGCGAGGGCCGCTACCAGCTTATGTACGTGGCGCCCGAGCGTCTGCTCGAGCCGCGCTTTTTAGCTTTTGCGCGGGAGGCCGCCGCCGGCATTGGCGTGCCGCTCGTGGCCATTGACGAGGCCCACTGCGTAAGCCAGTGGGGCCAGGATTTCCGTCCCGCCTACCTGCAGATTCGCGAGTTCATCGATTCCCTGCCGCAGCGCCCCATCGTGGCGGCCTTTACCGCTACGGCGACCGAGCGCGTGCGTGCGGACATTCAGCAGATGCTCGGCCTGCAAAACCCCGCGACGGTGGTGACGGGCTTCGATCGCAAGAACCTCTACTTTGGCTGCGAGGAGATGGGCGACAAGGCCAAGGCCGCGTGGGTGCGCGACTATGTGATCGCACATTCGAGCGAAAGCGGCATCGTGTATTGCTCGACTCGCAAGACCGTCGATGCGCTGGCAAGCGAGCTTGCCGAGGCGCTGGGCTCCAGCGGCATTCGCGTTGGCCGCTACCATGCCGGCATGGGCAACGACGCCCGCCGGCAAAGCCAGCGCGCCTTTATCGACGACGATATCCAGGTAATGGTTGCCACCAACGCCTTTGGCATGGGTATCGACAAGCCCAACGTGCGCTACGTGATTCACAACAACGTGCCCGAGAGCATCGAGGCGTACTACCAGGAGGCGGGCCGCGCCGGTCGCGATGGCGACCCAGCCAGCTGCCATTTGCTGTGGAACGGCAACGATTTTCGCATGCGTCGCTTTTTGATCGATCGCGGCGATGCTGCCGACGAGGCGCTCGATGACGAGCAACGCGCGTGGGCGCTCCAGAATCGATACCGCCTGCTCAGCCAGATGGAGGGCTACTGCAATACCACCGGCTGCCTGCGCGAATACATGCTGCGCTACTTTGGCGACGAGGCTGCGGCCGAGCATACCGCCGCAGCCGGTGCTAGCGGTGCCGCCACGGACGACGCCGAGGGCTGCGGCAACTGCAGCAACTGCCTCACGCAGTTCGAGGTCGAGGACGTCACCGATATGGCCCGCGCCGCCGTGCGCTATGTGGCTACGCGTCCCATGCGTTTTGGCAAGTCGCTGATCGCCGACGTGCTCCACGGCGGCAACACCGAGCGCATTCGCCAGATGCATCTGGACGAGGACCGCGGCTACGGTGAGCTGTCGAGCGAATCGGTCGGGCGCATCAAGGACATCATCGGGCAGCTGTGCGGCCGCGGTTATTTGGCAACCTCACAGGGACAGTACCCGGTCGTGGGACTGGGACCGCGTGCCGGCGAGGTCGAGGACGAGGCGTTTGCCTTTACCGTTAAGCGTCGTGCATCCAAGCGCAAGGCCTCGGCCCGCGCCCGCCGTGCGGTGGATCTGCTACGCGAGGAGGCCGAGCTGGATCAGCGCCCGCGCGTGGGCGACGATGCCGAGCTGTTCGAGCGCTTGCGTGCACTCCGCAAGGAGATTTCGATCGAGCTGGAGATGGCGCCGTACATGGTCTTCTCCGATAAGGCCCTGCGCGGTCTGTGCCGCCTGCGCCCTCAGACGCGCGACGAGCTTATCCGGGTCAACGGCATTGGTGAGAAAAAAGCCGACGCCTTTGGCGAGCAGTTTATGGCGGCGATTGAAGAGTTTGAATCCGAGCATGCACGGGATGGAGCGTAACGATGGTAGCCGATAGCAAGACCGACCGTACTGACGTGTCCGCCGTGCCGCTGTACCAGCAGGTTATGGACGACCTAAAGGGCGAGATCGCGCGCGGCGTGTACGCTGCCGGCTCGCGCATTCCTTCCGAGATGGAGCTCGCGAAGTCCTACGGCGTGGGGCGCATTACCGTGCGTCGCGCCATTGAGGAGTTGTCGCGCGCGGGATATCTCAACCGTCAGCAGGGGAGGGGCACGTTTGTGTGTGCGCCCAAGCTCAAGCGCAAGATTGTCCAGAAAGGCGACGTCCAGAGTTTTACCGAGGCCTGCGCTGCCAACGACATGGCGGCCGGAGCGCGCCTGGTGTCGCGCACGGTGATTGCGGCGACGCGCGAGGACGCGGCTTTTTTTGGCGTGGAACCCGGCTGCGAGCTCATCGTGGTCGAGCGCGTGCGCACGGCCGATGGCGTGCCCGTCATGCTCGAGAACAACGCCTTTGTGCTGGCCGACCATCCCTATCTGCAGCAGCTTGCCGACGAGGACCTCGCCGACAATTCGATTTTTGCGCTCGTTGCCGTGCATTCGGGCCGCGCACCGCTCAAGTCCGATCCCTGTACCGTGGAGATCGCGCTCGCTGATGCTCAGACGGCCCCGCTGTTGGAGGTGCCGGTCGGCGAGCCGCTCTTTTATATGGAGGCGTACTTTACCGATGCGGACGAGCGGCCCTTGCTGCTCGGGCGCCAAAAGATCGTGGGCTCGCGCTACGTGTTCGACATCTAACGTCCATAGATAGAACAATACAGAACAAGTTCGGTGAAATGAATTCACCTGCGACAGCTTGCGTGCTATAAATAGGACAACATAGAACGACCGCAGGTACGAGCTGTCGCCGCTCAAAGCCGCCACACAGGGAGGAACGTCACCGTGAACGCACACGATCTGGTTCAGGAAATTATCGAGCGCAAGGGTAAGATCGAGAATGTCTTTTGGATCGCCTGCGGCGGTTCGATGATTGACCTTATGCCGGCCAATGAGCTGCTCAAGCGCGAGGCAACCACGTTTACTTCGACGGTCTACACGGCGCGCGAGTTTTGCCTTATGGCCCCCAAGAGCCTAGGGCCGAAGTCGCTCGTCATCGCCTGTAGCCACAGCGGTAACACGCAAGAGGTCGTCGACGGCTGCGAGATGGCGCTGGCCGCCGGTGCCGAGGTCGTGACTATGACTGACTACGCGGGCTCCAAGATCGATAACGGCAAGTGGACCACCTGGGTTTACCCGTGGGGCAAGGGCGAGTCGCAGGCCGAAGTTCCGCAGGGCATCGGCGCTCTGATCGCCGCCGAGCTGCTCGACCAGCAGGAGGGCTACGAGGCGCTCGCCGACATGTACGCCGGCCTTAAGCAGATGGACACACTGCTGCCCGCTGCCCGCGAGAAGGTCAACGCCGAGCTGGGCGATCGCTTTGCCGAGCTCTGCCAGCAGCACAAGTTCTTCTATATCCTGGGCTCCGGCCCCAACTTTAGCCAGACCTACGCCATGGCCATCTGCTCGCTCATGGAGATGCAGTGGCAGCACTGCTGCTACATCCACTCCGGCGAGTATTTCCACGGTCCCTTCGAGGCTACCGAGCCCGGCGTGTTCTACTTTGTGCAGCTTGGCGCTGGCGAGTGCCGCCCCATGGAGGAGCGCGCACTGGCATTTCTCAACACGCACACCGATACAGTCATGGTGCTCGATGCGCTTGAGTACGGCGTGGGCGAGGTGCCTGCCAGCGTGCGTTCGTACCTGGAGCCGATCTTCTTCTATGCGATGAGCTGTGAGCTGCGCGCCGCCCGCGGCAAGGTATTTGACCACAGCCCCGAGGTTCGCCGCTACATGGGCGTCGAGCGGTACTAGGTAACGGGGAACGCGATTTTTCATGACGGGGCCTTCGCCAAGCGCGGGCCCCGTTTGCGTTACGGCGCCCCTTTTTGTTTGTCGAAAACGAAGTCAAATACTTTTCTCGAGAAGTGAACGACCTATTTTGGACCCCCGAAACATCGACATTTTTTGGCGCCAAAACAGCAGGAAAATCTTAATGAAACTGCAGGAAATGGTCTCCACAAAGTGCCGATGCTTCGGGGGCTCGTTTTTGCTCGTTCACTTTTCGGGAAAAGTATTAGACCTAAATCTGCAAGCGTGTCGCGTGAGTCAAAAAGCGGGCCGCGCCGGTGGGTTTCCGGCGCGGCCCGCTTTACATTGTGTCCGTATGAGTGAGTTGTCGCATCAACCGGCGGACTACTTGGCGTCGTAGGCCTCGGCGTCCCACCAGTCGAGCTGGGCGATGTTGTCGCGGATGTGCTGACAGCTCTTGTGGAAGCCCTCGAGCTCGTGCTCGGAAAGGTCGAGCGTGTAGACCTCCTCGACGCCCTCGGCGCCGATCACGCACGGCAGGGAGGTAAAGATGCCCTCCTCGCCATATTGGCCGGTCATAAGCGTAGAGGCCGAAAGCACGGCGTGCTCGTTGTGCAGCACGGCGGCGCAGACGCGCGCGGCGGAGTTGGCAACGGCGTACTCGGTGCACTGCTTGCCGGCGTAAGTCACATAACCGCCCTTGCGTGCGAGCTCCTCGACTTCCATGTGGTCGAAGGCGTACTTGTCGGGGTTCTCGGCCTGAAGCTCGTTGAGGCTCTTGCCGGCGATGGTTGCGGCCTTAAAGGCGGCCAGCTGGCTAAAGCCATGCTCACCGATCATGTAGGCATCGATGGACTTGGGGCTCACCCCGACCTTCTTGGAGATCTCGGTGCGCAGGCGGGCAGAGTCCAGGCCACAGCCCGAGCCGATGATCTTCTTGGGATCGTAGCCGGTCAGATGCCACAGCTCGGTGCACACGACGTCGCAGGGGTTGGAGATGCTCACGAAGATGCCGTCGAAGCCGGCGTCGACGATGCGCTTGGCAAAGGTGCGGGCGGCGTCGGTGGTAAAGAACAGCTCGCCGTCGCGGTTGCCGGCGGCCAGTGCGACCTTGCCGGCGGCGTTGACGATGACGTCGCAGCAGGCCAGCTCCTCGTAGTGGTCGTAGCAGTTGACGATCTTGGTGTTGTACGGGACAAACGAAAGGGAGTCGCGCAGGTCTTGGACCTCGGACGTCACCTTTGCCTCGTTGATATCGCAGAGGTACAGCTCATCGGCAATGCCCTGCATGAGCAGACTGTTGGCGACATGTGCTCCTACGTGGCCCTGGCCGACCACACCGATCTTACGCGTCTGGTACATATTCATATCCTTTCGGCCGAGTTTTTCGCATCGAACCATTGTAGCGTCCTGCTGCCACTTTGCTAGGCTAAAGCGCCGTAGATTTTTGGGACATGCCTTAATCTCTTCTTTTGGAGTGATTTGGGCCGCTGACGGTGTCTCGGGGCGATGCACTCGCGCGGATGGGGCCGCTCGTTGTACCATAGCTGCAACTGACTCGTAAGGAGCATCCATGCCCATTCGCATCCCCGACGCCCTCCCTGCCGCCGCGCAGCTCGAGAGCGAGAACATCTTTGTCATGACCGAGTACCGCGCGCTGCACCAGGACATCCGTCCGCTGCGCGTGCTCATCCTCAACCTCATGCCAACCAAGATCGCCACCGAGACGCAGATCATGCGCAAGCTCTCCAACACGCCGCTGCAGGTAGAGGTGGACCTGCTACGCACCAAGACGCACGAGGCCACGCACGTGAGTGCCGGCCACCTGGAGACGTTCTACCGTACGTTCGACGACATCCGCGATATCCACTACGACGGCCTGATCATCACGGGCGCGCCGGTGGAGCAGATGCCGTTCGAGGAGGTCGATTACTGGCCCGAGCTCTGCCAGATCATGGATTGGTCCACCACGCACGTGCACTCTACGCTGCATATTTGCTGGGGTGCACAGGCAGGGCTCTACCATCATTACGGTATCCAGAAGTGCGACCTGCCGGCCAAGGCGAGCGGCGTGTTTGAGCATTATCTGGTGAAGCCGCAAAGCCCGCTGGTCCGCGGCTTTGATGACCGCTTCTATGCCGTGCATTCACGCAATACCGATGTGCGCCGCGAGGACGTGGAGGCCGAGCCGCAGCTTGAGGTCGTGGCCGTATCAGACGAGGTGGGCCTGTACATCGTCAAGTCGACCGACAGCCGCCGCTTCTTTGTCTTTGGCCATCCCGAGTACGATACCGACACGCTGCGCCTGGAGTACGAGCGCGACGTGAAGCGCGGGCTCAACCCCCAGGTGCCGGCGCATTACTTCCCAGGTGACGACCCCACCGCCGAGCCGCGCAACGTCTGGCGCAGCCAGGCCCAGCTGCTCTACACCAACTGGCTCAACTACTACGTCTACCAGACCACGCCCTACGACCTGGCCCGCGCCGGCGAGGAGCACTAGGCTACGGCCGCGGTTGCGGTTGTGGCTGCGGCTGCGGCGTGACGAGCGTGGATTTTCGGATGCCCATCTTGCGGGTGCGATACAACGGCGGTTAGGCGCTGATGATGTGGGGTAGCGGCAGGTCGTGGGTGTCGGTGGGAACGTGGTCGACACGCTGCTCGTCAAAGGCGATGCCGATGATTTGGCATGCGGGCGAGAGCGTGGGCAGGTAGCGGTCGTAGCAGCCGCCGCCGTAGCCCAGGCGCGCGCCGGTGTGGTCGAAGGCTACGAGCGGCACGACGATCATATCGAGCGCCTCGGCAGGCACGATAGGAAAGCGGCTGCTGTCGACGTCCGTGGCTGCGAAGGCCCGCGTAGGGTGGGCGATAAACGGGGCCTCGGACGCATCGCCGGCAGCAACTGCCCGCATGCACATGCGCTGGCCACAAGCCATGGCGTCTGTTGCCGAGAACATGCACGGATAGGCCACGCGCCAGCCGTGTTTTGCGGCCGCTGCGGCAAACGCGGCAGGATCTGCCTCGGAGCCCATGGCGGCATAGACGGCAACGGTGCGCGGGGCCGCGGGACCCGAGCCGCCCAGCAACTCAACGAGCCGCGCGCATACAGCAGCAGACTTTGCCGCCCGCATATCCAAATCTAGAGCGTCGCGCCGGGCAATTACCGCCCGCCGCAACTCGGCCTTATCCATCCCGGCCCCTCTCTCAAACCTACCAAAAAGGGACAGGTTTATTTTGGTAGGTTTTATCTGGGCAAATGTCGAAACCACCACGCAAACCATCGCAAGGGGAGCAGTTCATGGACATCTTCGTGGGTTTTGACGAAGAGTGGGTGTTCGCGGCGGTGTGTCTCGATCTGTAACAGTAACTCGGCAAAATCGGGCCTAGATGTTACAGATTGAGACAAAGAGCCGGCGTCATCCGAAAACGTCTCGATTTGTAACATCTGGAGCCAATATTGCCGCCTAGATGTTACAGATTTAGACAAACTGGTGTGACGGGCTGAGCTGCCCCGCCCAAGCAGCGGCAAAAGAAAAGGTAGATTTTCAGGCATGTCCCAAAAATCTACCTTTGCTGTGCGTTAGCCCAGCAGGTCGATGACGTTGAAGCCGGCGTTGCTCTTGGCGATGACGTCTCGGCCGCCAAAGACGCAGGTGGGCGAGACGGCTGCGATACGCGTCACGTCGGCGCCGAGCGAGCGCAGCTCACCGGGTGTGGCGGCGAGCATCTGGGCGCGGCGCTCCTCGCGTGCATGTGGATCGAGTCCGGCCAGGTAGGTCGTGTTGCGGCGTTTGGTGAGCGCGTACGGCTTCACCGGCGCGTCCATGCCGCTCACGCAGCTCACGATAAAGCCCTCAAAGGCTGCCTCGTCGGGCTCAAAACCGCCGAGCCATTCGCCTGCGCGCGCCACGCGCTCAATCGAGGGGTCGATTGCCGGGTCGCGGTAGGTGTAGAACGCGGCCTGACGCTCGCCTGCCGCGCGGAATCCGCAGCCGTAGGCCCCGCCCTTCACGCGGATCTCGTTCCACAGGTAGTCGTAGGAGAGCGCGTTGGCGGCAACCGCCCAGGCGCCCGTCACGTCAATGCCCAGGCGACGCGGGTCGCATGCGCTTGCCGCAAAGCAGATGTCGCTGGGGATGACAAAAGCCTCGTGGCGGTCGCACGGCGTCGGCACCACGAGCGTGTCGCGGCCGGCAACAGCACCGTCGCCCGCGCCCAACCCCAGGTCGCCCGCGGCGGCCCAGTACGCGTCAAAGTCCTCATCGCTGCCGGTAAAGCTCGCCAGGCAGCCGTCGGCCACAAAGATGCGGCCTGCCAGCTCGGCAAGCTTGGCGCGCAGATCGTCCAGACGCTCATCAAAGTGGTCGAGCAGATCGCGCAGGAACAGGTAGAAGTCCACACCCGAAAGCTGCTCGCGCACCACGGCCGAAGGCGAGCTGTAGCTCATCGCGCGGCCGAGCGCCGCCGAGTGTCCGTTGTTAATAAAGCCCTGCTCAAGCCCAATGCGAATCTGCGTGAGCACGTCGCGCACGCGGTCGGCGTCGGCATCGAGCAACAGCGTGCTCGACCACACCTCGCGCGGCAGGCTCGCCAGCGCATCGATCTTTTCGGACAGGGCGCCGGCGCTCACCAGCAGGTAGGGGCGCACGCCGTCCACGTCGGGCTGGGTCATGACCTCGGTCGTAAAGCTCAAAAAGCCCAGCCTGCCGGCGATAAGGTTGTCGAGCTCCTCGGCCGAGTGTTCGCTCGTGGGTAGCTGTTTGAGCAGGCGGCAGAGTAGCGTCACATAGGGCAGGTCCTCAAACGCGACGCAGCTCAGGTCGAAATACTGCATGGCGTAGGCCAGGCGGTTGGTGGGGATGCCGTGGCGCAGGCAGGGGATGGGCGCGGTCGTGTCCACGACCAGCGGCGGCTCGGGGCGCGCCTCGCCAATGTCGGACACGCGCAGGCGTGGCAGCGTGGCCTTGGCCTCGGGCGCGTCATCCGCCTCCTGCGCGGCGCGCAGCGCAGCCGTGCGCTCGACCACATCGGCCAGCTCGGCATCGGTCATGGCATCGCGCTTGGCTGCCAGCTCGGCGGCCTCGGCACTCTCCGCACCCTCGGCGGCATCCACCGGCACCAGCTCGACCAGCGCCATGTGGTCGTTTTCCAGCACCAGCTCGCGCAGCAGGTCCTCAAAATAGCTGCCGTCCAGCTCGCCGCGCAGCTCCTCGTACACCGGGCCGTACTTGAGCGCCAGCGTC
Organism: Collinsella sp. LCP19S3_B7; assembly: GCF_052121795.1. NCBI lineage: Bacteria > Bacillati > Actinomycetota > Coriobacteriia > Coriobacteriales > Coriobacteriaceae > Collinsella > Collinsella sp. LCP19S3_B7. Next base: position 80,401 of record NZ_JBQKDO010000006.1, on the reverse strand, counting down.
GCGGCGTCGTCATCGTAGAGCCAGGTGCTCAGCGCGTCGCACGCAATGGCCACGCCGTCGGCGATACCGTAGTCGCGCTGGCGCAGGTCGTATTCGTTGCTGCTGATGATGGCCTCCAGGCGCTCGCGCGGAACGCCGTGCTCGCACAGGTCGCGGCAGGCGTCCTGGAACACGCGGCGCACCTCGCGCGCCACGCCGGGCTGCGCGTTTTGCAGCATGATGAGCTCGTAGGGCTGCAGGCTCTCGGCCGCGGTGTAGCTCACCACGTTGCCGCCCAGGCCGGCGGCCAGAATGGCCTTCTTAACCGGCGCCTCGTTGGAACCCAGCAGTGCCTCGAACAGGATGTCCGCCGCGATCGTGCGCTTGCGGTCGAGCGCGCTGCCCAGCACAAGACCCAGGCCCACCAGGGCGTTCTCGGGCGTGGTGGCCATCTCGACGCGCTTGTGCTCGCAGGTCACGGGCGCCTGCACGACTAGCGGATTGGGCGCCAGCGTGGACGGGTCCTCGCCGGCGGCGACGGCTGCGTCCATGCGGCGGCTCGCGGCACTCGGCTGCGACAGATAGCGCTCGTCCAAAAAGGCCAGTGCACGGTCCACGTCCAGGTCGCCGTAGAGCGTGATGTAGGAGTTGGAAGGATTGTAGTGGCGCGCGTGCGTGTCCAGGAACTGCTCGTAGGTGAGCGCAGGGATCGCGCGCGGGTCGCCGCCGCTCTCGTGCGCATAGGCGGTGTCGGGATAAAGCGCGGCGTTGACGGCATCGTCCAGCACGCTCATGGGGTCGGACAGCGCGCCCTTCATCTCGTTGAACACCACGCCGTTATAGCGCAGCGTTCCCTCGCGCAGGCTTGCGGAACTGCCGTTGCCCTCGCCCTCGGCGCCCTTCGGCAGGTCCAGCTCGTAGTGCCAGCCCTCCTGCTCAAAAATGGTGGGCTTGGTATAGATGGCCGGGTTGAACACCGCGTCCAGGTACACGTCCATCAGGTTGTACAGATCCTGCTCGTTGGTGGTGGCAACGGGGTAGATGGTCTTGTCGGGGTAGGTCATGGCGTTGAGGAACGTCTGCATGGAGCTCTTGATTAGGTCGACAAACGGCTCCTTGACGGGAAACTTGGCCGATCCGCATAGCACCGAGTGCTCGAGGATATGGAACACGCCGGTGGAATCGGCCGGCGGCGTCTTAAAGCCAATGGCAAAAGCCTTGTTTTCGTCGTCGCACGCCAGGTACAGCAGGCGAGCGCCCGAGGCGGTGTGGCGCAGCACGTAGGCGTCCGAGTCGAGCTCGGGCACGGTCTCGCAGCGCTCGACGGCAAAACCGTGGCAGGTGGTGCCGGGCACCAGCAGCGCGGCGGCAGCGGCGCGCGGGTCGGTTGAGGTGGTGGGCATATGCAGTCTCCTTTGACGCCCCAGCGGGGGCGAATCGAGTCGAATCCTCGTGAGTATACCCATATGGGGCCGCGGCTCTGCGGCGAACTGGAGACGATGCCGGCGGATTGGGCGAAGGCCCTGCGTGACCGCCGCGCGAGCGTGGATATTCGGACACACGAGCGCGGATTTTCGGACCGTCCATCACTCATACATTTCTCATTTCTCACTCATCTCTAATATGAGAGATAACAGAAAGATGAGAGATAAATATGAGAGATAACAATGCTGCAAAGAGACAGGCAACCATGGTATTGTCTCAATATAGATTGTTTTACCAGCGAAAACATGTTTAAATGAAACAGATGACAGACATCTTATCTTTCATCTCTCACTCCTCTCTAATATGAGATATAACAGAAAGATGAGAGATAATTACGAGAGATAACTGAGAGACGAAGGAAATCTATTCGCGGCATTCTCCGCCGGACCGAGCGAAAGGACGTGCAGATGAACGAGAACGAGCTGATCGGTCTGCTCGAGTCTTTAAGGCGCATGGGCTCGGACGATCTTAGCGTCGAGGTCAAGGAGAGCGCCACGACGCTTTCTCGCGACGTATGGGAAACGGTTAGCGCATTCGCGAATACCGCCGGCGGAATTATCGTGCTCGGCGTGAGCGAGCGCGCGGGCTTTGTCCCGGTTGAGGACTTTGAGACCGAGAAGGTGCTCAACCAATTTGTCGCAGGCATGGGTGATGCCGGCGGTCGCGGAAAACTGGCCAATCCGCCCAAATACACCATTGAGCGCGTGGGGCTTCGGGGTACCGTTGTTCTCGTTATCACGATTGAGGAGCTCGACCCGTCGAGCAAGCCTTGCTATGTAATAGAGCGGGGCGCCCAGGGCGGCAGCTACAAGCGCGTCGATGACAAAGACGTGCCCCTTTCGTCGACCGAGGTTTTGGCACTGTCGTCATACGAACGGACGAGTCCTAGCGATCGCGATGCGGTGCCCGGCACGAGTGTGGGCGATCTCGACGAGTCGCTGGTCGACCGCACGATAGAACGCGCCTATTCGTTGACGCCTCGAGCGATGCGTGGTGCGACGGACAAGAAGACAAAGATGGAGCGCCTGAATCTCCTCGACTTCCAGGGCAATGTTACCAAGGCTGGCCTCCTTGCCACGGGCGTTTACCCTCAGCAGTTCTATCCCAAGCTTTTCATTGATGTGGCTGTCCATGCGGGAACTCAAAAGGGCGCTGCGGGACCGCTAAGATTTATGGACCGCACAGTCTGCGAGGGCACCCTGGGCGAGATGATCTCGGATGCTGTCGCGGCCGTCGCCAAGAATTTGCGGCGAACCTCGACCGTCCAAGGCGTCTCGCGTGTCGACTCGCTGGAGATTCCCGAGGAGGTCCTGCGCGAGGCAATCGCCAACGCCGTAATCCATCGAGAATACGGGGATCGGTTCTGTGGACAATCGATTGCCGTCGACGTCTTTGACGATCGTGTCGAGGTGACGAATCCTGGCGGCCTTTACGGGGGAAAGACTCGCGAGAACTTGTTTGACGGTAGCTCCCGATGCCGTAACGCGACGCTCGTGAAACTCATGTCGATTGTCCCGCTGCCGGATGGCGCAGGTTCGCCGGCTGAGGGCAATGGCTCGGGCATCCCGATGATGATCGATGCCATGCGCGCGCATGGTCTGGCCGAGCCCCTGTTCTGCCCGGGGTTCGATCGGTTCAAGGTCGTACTTTACCGTTCAAAGATCGAGCCGGTCGATCATGGCGGGGGCTTAATTGTGACGGCACTCAAACACTACGGCGAGCTGGGGACGCGTGAGCTGGCAGAACGTACGGGGCTTACAATTTCCCAGGTAAGGTCGCGCGTCAACGCGCTCATTGCTCAAGGCGAGCTTGAGCCCACGGCGCCGGCGACGAGCCGCAACCGCAAGTATCGACTGTCAGAGCGCGTGGAATAAATGCGTTAGTGGACGAGGCGACCCAATAATCGACCCTCAATTGGCGCCCACTAAGGTAAAGCGGTTGTTGTCCAGTCGACGGTGATGCTGAAGACTCGGCTTACGCCGGCATGGCCCCGAACCCGTCCATCAAGAACAGCCTAAGAACCAGCTTGATGACATTTCCCGGTTTGACTTCAGCCGCGTCAAAGACGTGGCGCTCGGCGAGCTCGCTGCAGTATGCATAGATGTCGCGGATAAGGTCCGCGCCCGAAAGCGTAAACATGTAGCCTGCGTCCGAAAGCGCATTGGGCGCGGCGGGCAACTTGGCCATGTGGCAGAACGTTTGCAGGTCGGGCGCCATAACATTCTGGTAGTCGAGGTGGCCGCTGGCATCCTGTGCGGCAAGCTCCAATTGGCGCACGAAATCCAGCGCCGCTGCCAGCACAAAGCTCGGCGTAGGCGCGTTGACGTCCTGAGTGGTCGCCACAAGCCTGCCCGCTGCCTGCGTGACAAGCCAAGCGACCTCGCGCTGGCAACGCACGGCCTTGCGCGTAACCGGCTTGATGGACGAAGAAGAAACGCTCCCCTTAGGCGGATTCGAAGCAGCCACAAGACCCTCCCATGAACAATCCGGCCCAACAAGCCCGGATGAAACACGTGCTACATCAGTATACAGGGGAGTGGGATAGCGGGGTACGAGCGCGCCAGCGGCAAACCGAGAGCATCAACGATGTGCCGATCGCGAATAAGATCTCGTAATAATTGACTCTCGGCCATATTATTGAGGGGCATGACTCGCGTTCGTATGGTTGTAGGTGCTGGCGATGAACGACATTGACCTTGCTGTTCCGTTGATGGATGGACCAAGCTATGACCGTGCCTGCAGTCTCGTGCCTTCCGAATACGTTGAGGCATGGGAGTGGTTTCTGGGTGAGGAGCAGCGCGGCGGCGTTTGGACCAGCCTTCCGCACCGCACCAAGGAAGATAGCCCTCAGTATCAGTATCGTTTGAGAATTGGCGCGGACTTCTTTCCCGTAACACGGGATTCAGGGATCTTCTGGCCGGGCCAGGACCGGGTGAAGCAAGATCCCAATAAGATCTTTGCGCTTTCGGTCCATAACTCTAAAAAGAGCTTCTACACCGATGTGCCTCCGCTCTATTTGGATGACGGTACGTGGGTCATTAAGTATTCGGTTCAAGCGCCAGGCGTCGTTGGTTCTCGAGACCAGAATTACAACCGTAAAATGCTCAACTGCATGGAATATGGCGTTCCAGTTGGAGTCATATTTGCAACCGAGGTGGGCTATAAGGTGCTCGGCCTTGCGTTTGTTGAACGGTTTGAACCCGAAAACGGCTGGTTTGTTCTGCATGGTCCCGTTCATAAAGGCGGGCCTGATCCTCGTTTTGCGTCCGACATGAGCTATCTGAAGCACATGTCAGCCGACATTGAGTTTGCCGGACAGAGTGCGACCGATGACGAAAAAGCTCGCTATGCGTTGAGACGCGAGCGATTGGGGCAGCAATGGTTCCGCAAGCAGCTCATTGCCGCCTATGATGGTCGCTGCGCGGTGTCGGGTTGTGGGGTTAACGAGGCACTGGAGGCTGCACATATCGAGAATTACTCGGGACCCAAATCGCAGGTTGCCAGCAACGGCATTCTACTTCGGCGCGACTTTCATGCTCTATTCGATGCTCATCTGATTTCGTTTGAGCCTGTTTGCGGCGAATATCGGCTGTGCGGATCGTACCTGCTGGATAAGACCGACTACGCTTCCTTTGCAGGTGCGACGCTAAGGCAGCCGAATGAGCGTCAGTGGCGACCCAATGCGGTGTTTCTCGAGGCCCATCGCATTGAGTTTGATCGCTCGGAAAAGAAGCGTGAAAAGGCGGGGCTTCTGCCGTATTAGCGTATTTGGCTTCGGCGGTCTTTTACGATCGTGTTGTTTGATCGGATCGCGTGGCGATGCAATCTCGTGCACGCCCGCCGGTGCATGCTCTTCCTGATTTGGATAGCGAGAGAGGAGCGCGTGTGAGCTGGCGAGGCGATATTGCGATGGGGAAGTACGGAAAACTGCCGTGTGCCCTTATCGACAACAATATGTTTCCGGGCGTAGAGGTTGATTGCGGGTCGTTTGCTGTCGCCTGTCCTTGTCGCGGCTCGCAAATATCGTGTCTCGATATTCGGTTCATCGATGCGCGCGACAGACTCAGCGACGAAGTGAGAAAACGGACGGGCGTTCATATGCCGGTGTATCCGGAGAAATGCCCTGTTTGCGGCCTCGATATCGTGTATGACGTTTGCGACGAGGGATAGGCGATGCGGAGGAGCTGGCTGTGAAGGCCTCTCCGTCTCTACAAATAAACCCCCTCACCGAGCTGCTTGTGGAACTTGGTGTGATGGTCGCGTGCCCAGGTAAAGAGTGCCTGGTCAAAATTGGTACGCGTGGCCGGGACGCCAAAGACGCCGGCAACTTCGACGCGCACAAACTCCAGTGCCGGCAGCTTGTTGATGGCAGTGAGGGCAAACGGGGACGAGGGCTCCTCGAACAGATAGCGGCTGCCTTGCAGCGCGTCGCAACTGGTGCACGTGTTGCCGAGCGATGGGGCTTTGGAGGCTCGCGCGCCTACGGGCTTGTAGCCACAGCGCTTAGAAAGATAGTCGCGGATCTCGCCCGGGACGCAGCCAAGAGCGGGAACAATGGCGAGCGCGTTGGCATTGGTCGTGTCGATGGCAATGTGCCCGGCCTTGTTGGGTGCGTGCGCGATGGCGATGCCCTCGCTGTCATCGGCTCGATAGGGAATGCCGAAGGCCGCGACCGAGGTCTCTTTGTGACACTTCCAGCACTCGCGCTTGCCCAGTACTAGATATATATACGGCGCAGAGGGGTCGGATCGGTCAACACCGGGCAGCCATTCGGCAAAGGGCTCAGGGTTGACGCCGCTGGGTACATACCAGATCTTCTTGGTCCGGTCCCATTTGGCGCCCAGCGCCTTGGCTTCTTCTTTGCGCGAAAAGGGAACATCGAGCTCGGTGCGCATGGTGGCTCCTTGGTGCTACAGGTGTAAGTGGCTCAAGGATACCGCAGGGTGTGGACGTTGTGGCGTTTTGCCGAGAAGCCGCGGTGCGGACTGGTTGGTTACGCCTTGGATAAACTGGCAAGTAGATGGTCGGCTTTTGGCCAGTTGAGCGGCAACCTTGCCAAAAGCTTGACGGATTGCGGTTTGGGCATCGGCGAATGAACACTTTGGCGCACCTCGGCGAAAAAACCGCCGGTCGTTTGTCGGAAACTTAGCAGAACCGCCAGCCGCCGCCGGCGTGCGTGCTATCTTCGCGCCATGAGGTACTTTATCGTTTCACATAACGCCGCATTGGCGCTGTTGGCGCACATGCCGAACCCTCGCTTTGGGGATTCGGAGCCAGAGGTCGTGTCGATTGCAGGTGCCTGTGCGCTCTTGGACCAAGAAGCGCAGGAGGTTATCGATCGCTATGACCTGGGGATCGAAAAGCTGGATTTGCTGGTGCCGTCGCGCGCCGGCCGTCGGCAGAGCAAGCATGTTAAGACGCATCTGTGCACCAACGAGCTCCCGGCGGGTTCGTTTATCTCGCTGGGCCACTGGATGGGCGACCTTGATGCGTATGTGTGCTCTCCCGAGCTGGCGTTTTTGCAGGCTGTGCACGATGGCGATATGGCAGCGGCCGTCTATGCCGGCTATGCGATGACATCGGATTACCGGCTGGATAACCTTGCTCCCGGTGGGGTAACAGGCAGGGATGCGGGCATGCGCGATAGCAGGCTCACGACTAAGGAGCTCATCGCGGCGTATATCGAGAAGTCACCCAAGGTGAGGGGTATCGCGAAGGCAAAGGCGCTGCTTGCATATGTGATCGAGGGGTCGCGCTCTCCGAGGGAGTCGGGGCTCTGCATGTTTATGTCGCTGCCTGCGCGCTACGGCGGGTATGCATTGGGCAAGGCCGAACTTAACAAGAAGGTCTTCATTCGCGATGGATACAATGACGGACGCGATCACAAGCTTCGCGTGTTGGAGCGCACACCCGACATAACGCTTACGGCTAAAGTCGAGGTGGGCATGGATAAAGTAAAGGCCGGGCTGCTGCCAGAGGTGCTGACCGCGATGGTCGATTACGACAGCGATGCCATTCATGACGGACGCGAGAAGATTTACAAGGATGCCGAGCGCCGCAACGAGTTGGAGCTGTTGAGCGGCGTGGCACACTTCACCGTGACGACTGAGCAGGCAAATGACTACGACAAGCTCATCCGGCTGTGCGAACGCATCCGACGGAAGCTGCATCGGAACAAGCGACCCATTTTTAACAAGCCCATGAGCGAGGAGCAGCGATACTTTGCCCTCAAGCGCGTCGAAGCGAAGCGGTTTAAGCTTTGGCAGGCCGTAATCGAGTCGCGTCAACATTGGTAGGGGCGGTTGCTGGGCATGGGACCAAGGGTCTCATTGTCAGGTCTAATACTTTTCCCGAGAAGTGAACGAGTCAAAACGGACCCCCGAAACATCGACACTTTTGGTGGCTTATTTCCTGCGGTTTTATCATTGGAATCCTGCGGTTTTGGCTGTAAAAAGTGTGGATGCTTCAGGGGTCCAAATAAGGTCGTTCACTTCTCGGGAAAAGTATTAGACCTGATTATGGGAAGGCTGTCCGGATGTGGCCGCGAGGCTTGCGAAGGCCAGATCGGGGCAGTCGCCAAGGCTGTTTGGGTGATTTTGGGGCTGATTGGGGCGATCGCCGGGGTTGTCTGGGCGACTTTGGGTGTGGCAGGGGTAATTGCCGGCGATACCGAAGCAACTTGGGGTCTGCCGGGATGATTGCCGGTTATGTAGAGGCGGTATCAGCCTCGATTGGGATGGTTATTGGAGCTGCCGAAGCGGTTTTGGGTGCCACGGCGCCCTTTTGGCTTAGCACATAAAACAAAACAGCCCAGAGGCATAGCCTCTGGGCTGCGAACATTTGGTGGGCGTTAGAAGATTTGAACTTCTGACCTCTTCCGTGTCAGGGAAGCGCTCTCCCCCTGAGCTAAACGCCCGATCAAGGGTGCGCAAGTGCGCAAGGGATAATATAACGGAGCTTGAACTCGGTGGCAAGAATATTTTTTAAAATCGCTAACGTTGTGGAATCAAAGGGCTTTGTCGCGCCCATTTTAAAAGAGCTCGCTGCCGCGATTTGGCTATCGCATAATGCAAAGCCGTTGCAATGCCGAACCATGGAAGAGACGTCTGCGGAATTGTCCTACCGATAAGCGGACAAGCCCCCAGCTGGTGCCTTCGCCGTGGTAAGGTAAGCCGAATTGTTTCCAGGCTGTTTCGGGGGAGCGGGATGAGCAGAGAGCGTGTCGAGCAGGTCGAAGGCACAGGGGCTTCGGTGCCGATGACCGATATATCGAACATTGATGTGCCTGAGGGCACCGATGAGCTCAGCCGCAGCACCCGCCGTGCATGGCGCGACCGCCTCAACGATGCCCAGACGCGCAAGATGATCGTGGGCATGTTGGCTACGCTCGTGGGCGGCTCGTTTTGGGGCTTCTCGGGCACCAGCGCGAGTTTTTTGTTCGATACCTACCATGTCGATACGCTGTGGCTTATGAGCATACGACAGATTCTCGCCGGCCTGCTCTTTATGGCTGCGGTTGTCACGCGCGACCGCGCACGCCTGGTTAAGCTTTGGACGACGCCGACCGACCGCAAGCAGCTGTTGCTCTTTACCGCCTTTGGCCTGCTCTTTAACCAGTTTTGCTATCTTTCGGCCGTGCGCCTGACCAACGCCGGAACCGCGACGGTCCTTCAGTGCCTGCAGCTGGTCATCATCATGGGATATACCTGCATCACCGATCGCCGCAAACCGCGCATGCGCGAGGTTATCGGTATTGGCCTGGCCCTTGGCGGCACGTTTTTGATCGCCACCGGCGGCGACCCCACGAGCCTGAGCATCTCGCCGCTCGGTCTGGTGGCGGGTCTTATGTGCGCGGTGAGCGCCACCTGCATGGCGGTGATTCCCGCCAAGATCCTGCCCGAATACGGCAGCCCCATCGTTACAGGCTCTGCCATGCTCACGGCAGGCGTGGTCTCGTGCGTTTTCGTGCAGCCTTGGGCCCATATGCCGGCGCTCGATGCCGCCGGCGTCGAGGCGCTCGCGGTGTTTGTGGTCGTGGGCTCGTTTTTGGCGTACATGCTCTATATGCAGGGCGTCAAGGACATCGGCTCGGTGCGCGCGAGCCTCATCGGGACCGTGGAGCCGGTCTCGGCAACCATTACCAGCGCCGTTATGCTGGGCACGGTATTTTTGCCGACCGACCTTATCGGCTTTGCCATGATTATCGTAATGATGTTTTTAACGGTGTAGCCCCCGCGGTTGCTATTAAAGGATAATAGGCTGGCGGCGCGTTGCTTTGGCGGCGCGCCTTTGTCTACGGAAAGGACCTCTTATGAAGTACTTTGGCACCGACGGATTTCGCGGCGAGGCCAACGTTGGGCTGACCGTGGAGCACGCGTACAAGATCGGCCGCTTTGTCGGCTGGTATTACGGCGCCAGGCGCGGGGCCAAGGCGCGCGTGATCGTGGGTAAGGACACGCGTCGCTCGAGCTATATGTTCGAGGCGGCGCTGGTGAGCGGTCTGGTTGCGAGCGGCGCAGACGCCTATATGCTGCATGTGATTCCTACGCCGGGCGTGGCGCACCAGACCGTGGAGGGCTGCTTCGATTGCGGCATCATGATCAGTGCGAGCCACAACCCGTTTTGCGATAACGGCATTAAGCTGGTCAACAGCGACGGCTTTAAGATGGACGAGGACGTGCTGGAGCTCATCGAGGACTACATCGATGACAAGAGCGAGGTGCCGCTGGCCACGGGCAACCAGATTGGCGCCACGGTTGACTACATGCAGGGTCGCAACCGCTATATTGCCTCGCTCATTGCAAGCGCGAACTTTTCGCTGCAGGGCGTCAAGATTGGCATTGACTGCGCCAACGGCTCGGCGTCCTCTGTCGCCAAGCCGGTGTTCGATGCGCTCGGCGCCGATGTGCGCGTGATTAACGCCGCACCCGACGGCTTTAACATTAACGTCGACTGCGGCTCTACGCATATGGAGCGCCTGCAGCGCCATGTGGTGGAGCAGGGCCTGGACGTGGGCTTTGCCTACGACGGCGATGCCGACCGCTGCCTGGCCGTGGACGAGCGCGGCCGCGTGGTCGACGGCGACCAGATTCTGTACGTGTGCGGCGTGTATCTTAACAAGCACGGGCGCCTCTCGGGCGGTACCGTGGTGCCGACGATCGCCAGCAACTTTGGCCTGATTAAGTCGCTGGAGCTTGCCGGCCTGAGTGCCGTGACCAGCGGCGTGGGCGACCGCCACGTGTATGCCAAGATGCGCGAGGGCGGCTACAGCCTGGGTGGCGAGCAGACAGGCCATACGATCTTTGGCGATATCGAGCGTACGGGCGACGGCATAATGACCTCGCTGCGTGTGATGGAAGTGATTCGTGCCGAACGCGAGACGCTTTCGCAGCTCGCGGTGCCGTGCAAGCTGCTGCCGCAGGCGCAGGTTGCCGTACGCGTGGCGGACAAGGATGCTGCGCTGGGCAACATGGGCGTGCAGGCCGCCATTGCCGAGGCCGAGGCGTCGCTGGCGGGCGAGGGCCGCGTGCTGGTGCGCAAGAGCGGAACCGAGTCGGTGATTCGCGTTTTGGCCGAGGCCCCCGACCAAGACGCCGCCGACGCCGCCATGAAGCGCATCGCCGCCGCGCTGGAGGCTCTGTAGTTACGCGGTTTTACCAAACCGCGTAACCGCTCGACGCTACAAACGGCCCCAAGCGGCAATCTGGCGTTCAATTTCAAGGGCGCGACCAGAAGGTCAGCGCCCTTTCATTTCACGTCACCTTGCTCGCTTGGGGCCGTTTTCGCTGACGTTGCCAAGACATCGACGTCAACATGGTTGGCGTTGGCGATGGCGTGCTGGTCAATCCTTACAGCTGGTACAGCGTGGTGAACTTGTCCTGCAGATAGCTGCAGTAGTAGCGGGCATCGAATGCCATACCGCACGCGCCCTTGATGAGCTCCGGCGCGTCCTTGGCGCGGCCCCACTGCCAAATGTGCTCGCCCAGCCAAGCGCGGACGGGTGTCAGGTCGCCGCTCGCACAGGCGCCGTTAAGGTCGACACCGTCGCGGCACATGGCCGGCACAAACATGGCATCGTAGGCGCTGCCCAGCGCATACGTGGGGAAGTAGCCAAACGAGCCGCCGCTCCAGTGCGTATCCTGCAGGCAGCCGCGCGTGTCGTCGGGAACAGGAATACCCAGGTACTCGTCCATAAAGCGATTCCAAAGCGCGGGGATGTCCTTGGCCGTGGCCTCGCCGGCAAACAGCATGCGCTCAATCTCGTAGCGCACCATAATATGTAGCGGGTAGGTGAGCTCGTCTGCCTCGGTACGGATCAGCGACGGCTGAGCGATGTTCACGGCGTGGTAGAGCGTGTCCTCGTCCACGTTGCCGTAGACCTCGGGCGCGTGACGGCGCAGCACTTCGAGCAGCGGTCCCATAAAAGCGCGACTGCGGCCTACGGTGTTCTCGAAAAAGCGGCTCTGGCTCTCGTGAATGCCCATGGAGGTGCCGCCCTCCAGACACGTGCGCGCGTAAGCGGGGTTCACGCCCAGCTCGTACATGGCGTGCCCCGCCTCGTGGATGATGCTATAGACGTTGGAGATGCAGTCGTCCTCGTAGATGTGCGTGGCGATGCGCGCATCGCCCACCGAGAAGCCCTCGCTAAACGGGTGCTCGGTAAAGGCGAGCGTGGTGTCGTCCAGGTTAAGGCCGACGAGCTTCATCAGGTCGAAGCTCATGGCGCGCTGGGCGGCCTCGGGCACATGCGCGTGCAAAAAGTCGGCAGTAGGCTGCTGTCCGCGCTCGCCGATGGCGTGAACGAGCGGCACGACGGTGGCCTTGACCTCGTCACAAAACGCATCGAAGCTCTTGGCGGAAAGGCCGCGTTCGTACTGGTCGAGCCAAACATCGTATGGGTCGCGCTTGGGGTCCATGAGCTCGGCCTGATGCTTGAGCTGGGCGACGATTCTATCCACGTAGGGCTCAAAGCTCGCCCAGTCGTTGGCCGTCTTGGCCTTGTGCCACACGGCGTCGGCCTCGCAGGTGAGCCTGGTCCAGGCCTCGGCCTCCTCAGTAGGGATAACGCTGGCCTCGCGCTGGTCGCGGCCGAGCACACGGATCTCGTCGAGCAGCTGCGGGTCGTCGATCTTGCCGCCGGCGACGGTCTCGTGTGCCAGCGAGCTTACAAGCTCGACGGACTTTTTGCTGGTCAGGAGCTTGTGATGTTCGCCGGCAAGGGTGCCCATAGCATCGGCGCGGGCCGCAGCGCCGTTGGCGGGGGCAATCGTCGCGCCATCGAACTCGGCAATCTTGAGCAGGTACTCGCGGGTCCATAGTTTGCCTTCGAGCTTGCGGAGCTTCTTGATGCCCTTGCCCGCCTTGGCGTTCTTAGAGGCCTTGGCCACGGCGGCCTTGGCTTTCTTATCGAGTTTCTTTCCCATACCTATATCCTTGATCTCGCAGACCGGACGCCACGGGTGGGCGTGCGGCCAGTTTGCACAGCTACCTACCTTGTACCCAGTGCGAACAAAACGGAACGCGGCGATATGCTCGCAGAATGTGTTATCCTATAGCCCAATGCGTTGACGGAGAGGGTTTTGCCCGCCGCGTCGCCGGCAAGAGAGGGAAGGTCATGGGCTGCAAGCCTTCCTGCGGTGGCAAGGGCCAAGCGTTCACTCCCGAGCAGCAACCTCAACGGGCGCGCGGCCAGCGGCGGCGAAGCCCCAGTAGGGAAGCCGTGAGCCTCGCGATAAGGGGCACAGAGTGGACACGGCGGGCCAGACATCCGCCGGGTCAAACAAGGTGGTACCGCGGAATTCAACCGTCCTTGGGCAATGCACATGCCCGAGGACGGTTTTTTGTTACCGAACCGGGCCGCGTTTTTGCAACGCCAGACGGCGGCAGTCGTCATGGCGAGCGGGGAACGCGAGAGACGAAAGGGAAGACATGAGTCTGATTGATGATCTGGTCAAACTCGAGGAAGAGGCCAAGGAGCTCGTCGCAGGCGCCGACGACGCCGCCAAGCTCGAGGCTGCGCGCGTTGAGCTGCTCGGCCGCAAGGGTCGTATTACCGGCCTGATGCGCATGATGGGCAAGCTCGCCCCCGAGGATCGCCCTGTGATGGGCAAGCGTGCCAACGAGATGCGCCAGCTGATCGAGGGCATGCTCGACGAGCGCACCACCGAGATGAAGGCCGCCGCCCTCAAGCGCGCACTGGAGCACGAGGCCGTCGACATCACGCTGCCGGGCATTCGTCCGCAGATCGGCCACCAGCACCTGATCAAGCAGATCATCGAGGAGGCCGAGGATATCTTTAGCGGTATCGGCTACACCGTCGAGTCCGGTCCCATGGTCGATACCTCCTACTACAACTTCACCGCGCTCAACGCCCCCATGGATCACCCGAGCCGCTCGGCCCGCGACACCTTCTATGTGGTCGACAACAACCCCGGCAGCGTCGCGCACCCCGAGGCGCATGCCCACGGCGAGTCCGACGTGCTGCTGCGCACCCAGACCTCGGGCGTGCAGATTCACACCATGGAGTCGCAGAAGCCGCCCATCTACATGATCTGCCCGGGCACCGTCTACCGTCCCGACACGGCCGACGCCTGTCACCTGCCGCAGTTCAACCAGATCGAGGGCCTGGTCGTCGACGAGGGCATCACCTTTGGCGATCTTAAGGGCACGCTCGACTACTTTGTTAAGTGCATGTTTGGCGAGGACCGCAAGACGCGTTACCGCCCGCATTTCTTCCCCTTCACCGAGCCTTCCTGCGAGGTGGACGTGAGCTGCCACGTCTGCGGCGGCAAGGGCTGCAACTTCTGCAAGCACAGCGGCTGGATCGAGATCTTGGGCTGCGGCATGGTCGACCCCAACGTCCTGATCAACTGCGGCATCGACCCCGAGAAGTACACCGGCTTCGCCTTTGGCATTGGCGCCGAGCGCGTCGCGGCCCTGCGCTACGACCTGCCCGACCTCAGAACGCTCATGACAGGCGATATGCGTTTCCTGAATCAGTTTTAAGTTGACCTGTCCCGGCGGCTTCCCGAGCCACCGCACCTTGCCCCTCAAACCGTCGCTTGCGTACCCAAGTACGCGGCGCTCCTCTTTCGGGGCAATCTGCGGCACCTCGGAAACCCGTCTCCGTAGCTGGAGTTTTCCGTCTGTTTATTGCAGACGTTACAGATGAAAGGAGACCAGTTAGATGCGTGTTTCTTACGACTGGCTCAAGACCATGATCGATATTCCGGAGGATCCCAAGACCCTTTCGGACGAATATATCCGTACCGGCACCGAGGTCGAGGCGATCGACACCGTGGGCGAGTCCTTCGACCACGTGGTGACCGCCAAGGTACTCACCAAGACCCCGCACCCCGATAGCGACCATATGTATGTGTGCACGGTCGACGTGGGTGACAAGAACCTCGACGCCGACGGCAATCCCGCCCCGCTGCAGATCGTCTGCGGCGCGCAGAACTTCGAGGCCGGCGACCACATCGTCACGGCAATGATCGGCGCCGTGCTTCCCGGTGACGTCAAGATCAAGAAGAGCAAGCTTCGCGGCGTCGTGTCCATGGGCATGAACTGCTCCGCGCGCGAGCTCGGCCTGGGCGGCGACCACTCCGGCATTATGATCCTGCCCGAGGATACGCCCTGCGGCATGCCGTTTGCCGAGTACGTGGGCTCGAGTGATACCGTGCTCGACTGCGAGATCACGCCCAACCGCCCCGACTGCCTGTCTATGATCGGCATGGCCCGTGAGACCGGTGCCATTTTCGATCGCGATTTCCACGTTGAGCTGCCCGCCATCAAGGCGGAGACCGGCCGCGCGACCGACGACGAGCTTTCGGTCGAGATCGCCGACGAGGGCCTGTGCGACCGCTATGTCGCCCGCATCGTGCGCAACGTGAAGGTCGGCCCCTCGCCTGACTGGATGGTCAAGCGCCTTAACGCCCTGGGCGTGCGTCCGCACAACAACATCGTCGACATCACCAACTACGTGATGATGCTCACCGGTCAGCCGCTGCACGCTTTTGACCTGGACACCTTTGCCGAGCGCGATGGTCATCGCCGCGTGGTGGTTCGCGCCGCCCAGCAGGACGAGAAGTTCACGACGCTCGACGGCGAGGAGCGCACGCTCGATGCCGGCATGGGCCTTATCACCGACGGCGAGCGTCCCGTGGCGCTGGCCGGCGTTATGGGCGGCATGGATTCCGAGATCGAGGACGACACCGTCGACGTGATGCTCGAGAGCGCCTGCTTCGACGCCGGTCGCACCTCGCACACCAGCCGCGACCTGTCGTTGATCTCCGACGCCTCCATCCGCTTTGAGCGCCAGGTCGATGAAACCGGCTGCGTGGATGTGGCCAATGTTGCCTGCGCGCTCATCGAGGAGATCGCCGGCGGCGAGGTCGCTCCCGGCTACGTGGATGTGTTCCCCGCGCCCAAGACCATCGACAGCATTAAGCTGCGTTTGGCCCGCGTGCACGCCATCTGCGGCGCCGACATCGAGCCCGATTTTATCGAGCGCTCGCTCACCCGCCTGGGCTGCACCGTCGAGCGCGACGGCGAGGACTTTATGGTTACCCCGCCGAGCTTCCGCCCCGACCTGCCGCGCGAGATCGACCTGATCGAGGAGGTCCTGCGCCTGTGGGGCATGGGCCGCGTGACGGCGACCATCCCGGCTGCCAAGAACCACATCGGCGGCCTGACCCGCGAGCAGAAGCTTACCCGCAAGGTCGGCGAGATCCTGCGCGCCTGCGGCCTCAACGAGACCACGACCTTTGGCTTTGCCGCGCCGGGCGACCTGGAGAAGATCGGCATGTCCACCGAGGGCCGCGGCTGCCCCGTGGTACTTATGAACCCGCTGGTGGCCGAGCAGACCGAGATGCGCCGCTCACTGCTGCCGGGCCTGCTGCAGTCTGTGGCCTATAACGAGGCCCATGGCACGCCCAACGTGCACCTGTACGAGGTCGGCAGCCTGTTCCACGGCCGCGAGAACGCCAGCCTGCCCAAGGAGACTAAGTCCGTGGCGGGCGTGCTCTCGGGCCAGTGGAGCGAGCGGTCTTGGAACATGAAGTACCGCAAGCTGCGTTTCTTCTTTGGCAAGGGCATTGTCGAGGAGCTGCTCGCCCAGCTGCGCATCGAGAAGGTTCGCTTCCGTCCCGTCGAGGGCGAGGGCTATGCCTTCTTGCAGCCGGGCCGTGCCGCCGAGGTTCTGTCTGGCGGCACCGTGCTGGGCTGGGTCGGCGAGATCCACCCCGAGGCGCGCGAAGCCATGGGCATCGACGAGGTCGTCGTTGCCTTTGAGCTCGACCTGGACAAGCTGATCAAGGGCGCCCGCAACCAGGAGAACTACCGCGAGTTCTCGCAGTACCCGGCTGTTGAGCACGATCTTGCTATCGTGGTCGACAACTCCGTGACTTGCGAGGACCTTGAGCGCCGCATTACCAGCGCCGGTGGCAAGCTGCTCGAGGGTGTGCGTCTGTTCGACGTCTACCGCGATCCGGTCCGCGTGGGCGTGGGCAAGAAGTCCATGGCCTTTGCGCTTACGTATCGCTCCGACGACCACACGCTTACCAGCGAAGAGGTCGAAAAAGCGCACCAGAAGATCGTCACCAAGGTGTGCAAGGGCGTAAACGGCGAGGTCCGCGGCTAGGTCCTGCACTGGGGTATGGTTCAGCGGTGGCTGCTGCCGAGCCTTACGTGACTGCTATCCTCGGTATAAGGCACTGCTGAGCCTGCATATATGACACGCGCATTGCATAACGGCGTGCTGCTTTGTCGGCAGTGCGCCGTTTTGCTATGATAGCCCGTGGCGTGTTACGAATCTGACAATACGTAACACTGGCAAGGTGATTTAAGCGGCGTTGTAATTCTGTGCGCCGATAACCGGGAGGCGTACATGCACATTCCAGATAATTATCTGTCCCCGCAGACCGATGTCGTCATGGCAGTGGCGATGGTGCCCGTTTGGGTTCACTGCATCAAAAAGGTGCGCGCCACGCTCGACCGCGAGCACATGGCGTTCCTGGGCATCTGCGCCGCATTCTCTTTCTTGCTCATGATGTTCAACGTGCCGCTGCCCGGCGGTACCACGGGTCACGCCGTCGGCGGCGCGCTCATCGCGCTGCTGCTGGGCCCGGAGGCCGCGGCCATCGCGGTTTCGGTCGCGCTGGCGCTGCAGGCGCTGCTGTTTGGCGACGGCGGCATCCTGTCCTTTGGCGCCAACTGCTTTAACATGGCCTTCGTGCTGCCGTTTGCCGCCGCTATCGTGTTCCGTGCGCTCAACAGCCGTTTGCACGACAAGAGCTGGGGCACCTCGGTTTCGGCCGTCGTAAGCGGTTGGGTCGGCCTGTGCCTGGCGGCCCTGTGCACGGCGATCGAGTTTGGTATTCAGCCGATGTTCTTTACCAACGCTTCGGGCGCTCCGCTGTACTGCCCCTTCCCGCTCTCTATTGCCATTCCGGCCATGATGATCCCGCATATGCTGGTTGCCGGCGTGGTCGAGGGCGTGGCAACGGCCGCCATCTACGGTTTCATTAAGAAGACGGCGCCGAGCGTTATCGTCGGGCCCGAGGCCGCCGATGGCCAGCTTGCTGCCGAGGGCGCTGCTGCCAAGAAGACCTCGCTGGTCCCCACGCTCATCCTGGTCGCTGTGCTTGTCGTGGCCACGCCGCTCGGCTTGCTGGCCACCGGTGACGCCTGGGGCGAGTGGGACGCTGAGGGCGCCGCGACCGCCGTTCAGGAGGCTGGTGACGACAGTCTGCAGACTTCGGTCGGTCTCGATACCCCGACCTTTGCCGATGCCCTGCCCACGGGCGATTATCTGCAGGCCTATTCCGAAGAGCAGGGCCTTGGCTTTGCCGGCCAGGCTGCCATGTATATCCTCTCGGGCGTGATTGGCGTGGCGGTGCTCACCATCGCCTTTCGCCTGATTTCGCTGACGGTTAAGGAAAGCGGAGCCCATGGCGACGGTCGAGCTGCCTAGCTGGCTTGCGGTCGAGCAGCGATACGAGCCTGCGGGGGCTCGGCATCGTGTGATGCAAAAGAATGTCCTGCACCTGGCGAGCCTACTTGAGCGGGTTCGCCTAGGCGGCGGCGCGCATAAGGGCGGGTCGATTATCGACCGCGCCCTTTCTTCCGTTTCGGCGCCAGTGCGTTTGGTGGGGATGTTCGTCTGCGTCCTGTGCGTATGCCTGACGCAGAGCCCGCTGTACTTGATGTTGATGACAGCGATCGCGTTGGTGCTCGTTGCGGTGCGCCCCGTACGCGGGCTGCGCGCGACCTTTGTGCCGGCGTTGGCTGCCGCGGGGTTTGCCGTGGTTTTGGCGCTGCCGGCCCTGCTGCTGGGTGCTTCTGCAACGGGCGCCATGCTCAAGATTGCGCTCAAGACCTTTGTTAATGTGTCACTGGTGCTGGGCGTTTCGTGGACGCTTACCTGGAGTCGCATGTCGGCGGCGCTTAAGATGCTGCACCTGCCCGACGAGGTTATCTTTACGTTTGATATGGCGCTCAAACACATCGAGGTGCTGGGTCGCACGGCGCACGACCTGTGCGAATCGGTCATGCTTCGCAGTGTGGGCCGCGCGCCTGCAGGATTTTCGCGTACCGATTCGATCGCGGGTATCATGGGCATGACCTTTATCAAGGCGATGGAATGCAGCCGTGCGATGGACGAGGCTATGCTTTGCCGCGGTTTTGCCGGCGCATATCCGGCGCCTACACGGAACGGCTTTGGCTGGCGCGACGCGGTCTATGCGGCCGTTGTGATGCTGCTCGCCGTGTTGTGCGCGGTGCTGTAGCGCGGGCGGTCAAGCCGTCGATGTGAACAGGGAAGGGCGACGTTTTGGCAAACGATACAAATGGTGCGATGGGTGCGAGCGGTGCTGCCGGCGCCAAGGCCACGCCGCTCATCGAGTTTCGCGACGTGGTGTTTTCCTATGCGGGCCATACGGTGGTCGATGGCCTGTCGCTGCAGGTTAATCGCGGTGAGCTGGTTGCGCTGCTTGGACCCAACGGCTGCGGCAAGACGACGATCATGCGGCTTATCAACGGCCTTGAGCTTGCTGATGCGGGTACGTACCTGTTTGATGGACATGTGGTCGATGCGGCATGTCTCAAGGATTCCGCGACGGCCCAGCGGTTCCATCAGCGCGTGGGCTTCGTGTTCCAAAACGCCGATGCACAGCTCTTTTGCGCCACGGTCGGCGAGGAGGTCGCGTTTGGCCCGGCTCAAATGGGGCTTTCGGCGGACGAGCTCGGGCGCCGCGTCCGTGATGCCATGGAGCTGTTTCAGGTTGCCGATCTGGTCGATGCCTCGCCCTATCAGCTTTCGGGCGGGCAAAAGAAGCGTGTGGCGCTGGCTGCCGTCGTGTCGATGAACCCCGATATTCTGGTGCTCGACGAGCCTACCAACGGACTTGACGAGGAATCTTGCGACATCGTGGTCAACTTTCTACTGGCTTATGTTGCTGCCGGTAAGACGGTCTTGATGAGCACGCATCATCAGGATTTAGTACGACGTCTTGGGGCCCGTGCGATTTATATCGATCGATATCACCACGTGGTCGAGGCTCCCGTGCCGTCATATGGAACCGAAAACGGTGCAGCAGAATAGTTGCTGCATATTGGGGTTGCGGCCGCGCGCGTGACTTGCTGCGAATGGTATAGTTATCCGGGTTTTTACGGGGGTGGCTATGCCAAGTTGGAATATTCATATCGCTCAGACGGAACGACTTCTGGCGCGTGCCGGCGCGCTTGCCGATAACGTGCGTGACCGCAATGCCTTTTTGTTTGGCAGCGTGGTTCCGGACATTTTTGTGGGCTACATGGTTCCCGGTATTGCCGACCCCATCCCGTATCGCATCACGCACTTTGCCAAGCCCGAGCCCATTCCTAAGCCACGCGAGCATGAGTTTTGGGACACCTATGTGGCGCCGTTGCTTAAAGGTGCGCCGACGGGTGCGCCGGCTGCAGCGACCTCGATTGTCGAAGAGCGTGAAAGGCTCAATCGGGTGCACTATCCGCAGCGCTACAAAGACGCTAAGCCGGTTGACGGCCCCGGCGCCGCCGAGTTTTCGCTCGCGCCCGATGATGTGGCGCAGTCGCTGCTCGATTTGACGCTGGGCGTTTGGTCGCATCTGGTGGCCGATACCGTGTGGAACACGCGCGTGAACCAATATCTCGAGGCGCGCGGCGGCAAGCCGTGCGAGGAATTCCGCATTAAGAAGCAGGGAGACTTTGACTGGTTTGGCAAGACGCTCGGCATCGTTTCTATCCCGCGTGCGACCGATCGCCTCTATACCGCGGCGGCCCAGTTTGGTCAGTATTCGATTCCACAAGAGTATGTGCTCAAGACCATTGGCGTTATGCACGAGATTGTGCGCGAAAACCCCGGTGATCCGGATCATCCGCCGTACCGTCTGCTGACCGAAGAGTTCTTTGACGCAACGTTTACCGAGGTCGTCGAGCTAACCGAGGCGGGTTTTGCCGCCCGTGTTGACGCTTCTGACGTCCCCGCAGTCCCTCTGATCGCTAGCTGCTAGCCGGCCGGCTTGACGCCGAACAGTTCATCCCAATTGACCAACAGCTTCCGTCGCAGGGCATCGTCGGTGGTGCGCTCGGCATCGGAAAGGTTCGCGACCGAACACAAATCGATGAAGCGGCATATAAAGTAGGTCTTAAAAAGGGCACGGAAGGCTTCGCCTTCCGTGCCCTTTGCAATGCAAATGTGCTTGCAAGTGCGATTTAGCGCACCTGAGCGACGTAAGCGACGTTGGTCGAGGAGACCTTGTCCTCAAGCTGGACGCTCATGCGGGGATCGCCGGCGGTAGCGACGGTCAAATCGCCGGCCTCGACGTAGCCGAGCTCCTTAGCGGTCTCAATCGCCTTGACGATCGTGCCGTTGACGGTGCCCTGGGTAATCTCGGCCTTGTGCGGGATAACGCCCCAGTACATGATCATCTGCTGGACGGCCCACTCGTGGCGGGAGAACGCGCAGATCGGCATGTTGGGACGGAAGTGCGAGATCAGGCGAGCGGTACGGCCGGTGGTCGTCGGCACGGTGATGCACTTGGCGCCAACGGTGGTGGCCATGTTCACAGCGGACATACCCACAACGTTGTTGACGACGCGGGTGCCGTGAGCATCGGTCGGAACCTCGAGCGGAGCGTGAGCCGGGAGGTACTTCTCGGTCTCGAGAGCGATGCTGGCCTGCATCTTGACGGCCTCGACCGGGTACTTACCGGCAGCGGACTCGCCGGACAGCATGACGGCGTCGGTACCGTCGTAAATGGCGTTAGCAACGTCGGCAACCTCGGCGCGCGTCGGGCGCGGGTTCTGCTGCATGGAGTCGAGCATCTGCGTAGCGGTGATAACGGGCTTGTAGGCCGCGTTGCACTTGGCGATGATCTCCTTCTGGATGTGCGGAACGAGCTCGGGCTTGATCTCGATGCCCAGGTCGCCACGGGCGACCATGATGCCGTCGGAAGCCTCGAGGATCTCGTCGAAGTTCTCGACGCCCAGGGCGCACTCGATCTTCGGGAAGATCGTCACGTGCTCGCCGCCGTTCTCGCGGCAAAGCTCGCGGATGCCGCGGACAGACTCGCCATCGCGGATGAAGGAAGCGGCGATGTAGTCGATGTTCTCGGTCAGGCCAAAGAGGATGTCCTGACGATCGCGCTCGGTGATGGCGGGCAGCGAGATGTTGACGTTGGGCATGTTGACGCCCTTGCGCTCGCCGATCAGGCCGTCGTTCTTGACGACGCAGGTCATGTCCTGGCCGTCGACGGACTCGACCTCGAGAGCAACCAGGCCGTCATCGATCAGGATGAGGGAGCCCTTCTCGACCTCGGAGGGCAGAGCCAGGTAGTCAAGGGAGATGTGCTCAGCGGTGCCGTGGAAATCCTCGGACGTGGGCTGAGCGGTGACGACGATCTTGTCGCCGGTCTTGACGGCAACCTTCTTGCCGTCGACCAGAAGGCCGGTGCGGACCTCGGGGCCCTTGGTGTCGAGCAGGATGCCGACGGGCATACCGAGCTCCTTGGAAATACGACGGACGCGTTCGATGCGACCGTGGTGCTCGTCGTAGGAGCCGTGCGAGAAGTTAAAACGGGCGACGTTCATGCCCGCCTTGATCATCTCGCGGATGGTCTCGTCGCTATCGCAGGCGGGACCCATGGTGCATACAATCTTAGTGCGCTTGTACATTCAGACCTCCATCTGACATCGTCTTGCGCTGATAGATAAACCATAAGAAATAAAACTGAGTTGATTATAACGAAATGCCGACCGAATACCCCAAAAAATCGACCGTATGTCGAATTAGAAGTTCATTTTTTACGGGAAAAACGGTATATGAAAAAACTTTACCAACCGCTCTAACCGCTGCTATCTGGGCGATATTTTAGTTTGGCGACGCGCCAAAGAAAAAACGTTTTACCAGTATTGAGCATCACACGGTCCGCATCGTTGCATATGGACCATATTTCCAAATGGATTGTTTTGGCTAGACGCGTCGCTTTGGGGTACCATAGCTCCACTATCAACTGCCGCTCAGCACGGCAGCCTTGATGAGCCCTTGCCCTTCTCCTGGGAATTATGATCGGGCATCAATCTGCTGAGTGGCCCGAATCCCAGGAGGGGACTCTATATGCAAAAGGAATACCTGTCCGCCGCGGCGGAGGTGCTCAGCGACCAAGGTGTCGATGAGAACCTCGGCCTGAGCAACGACGAGGCGTCGTCGCGCCTCGCCAAGACAGGCCCTAACAAGCTTGAGGAAGCCGAGAAGACGCCGCTGTGGAAGCGTTTCTTTGAGCAGATGGCCGACCCCATGGTCATCATGTTGATCGTTGCCGCCGTTATCAGCGCGCTCACGGGCATGGTTAAGGGCGAGGCGGACTTTGCCGATGTCGCCATCATCATGTTCGTCGTTATCGTCAACTCGGTGCTGGGCGTGGTCCAGGAAGCCAAGAGCGAGGAGGCCCTCGAGGCCCTTCAGGAGATGAGCGCGGCGCAGTCCAAGGTTCTACGCGACGGCAAACTCGTGCACCTGCCGAGCGCCGAGCTCGTACCCGGCGACGTGATCATGCTCGAGGCGGGTGACTCCGTCCCGGCCGACTGCCGCGTGATCGAGAGCGCCACGATGAAGATCGAAGAGGCCGCGCTCACCGGCGAGTCCGTGCCGGTCGAGAAGCACGCCAACGTGATCGAGCTTGCCGCGGGCACCGATGACGTGCCGCTCGGCGACCGCAAGAACATGTGCTACATGGGCTCCACCGTTGTGTACGGCCGTGGCCGCGCCGTCGTGGTCGGCACCGGCATGGATACCGAGATGGGCAAGATCGCCGGTGCCCTGGCCGAGGCCAAGGAAGAGCTCACGCCGCTGCAGGTGAAGCTCGCCGAGCTCAGCCGTATCCTCACCATTATGGTGATCGTCATCTGCGTCGTGATCTTTGGCGTCGACATCGTCCGCCACGGCGTGGGCAACGTCCTTACCGACCCGACTGCCCTGCTCGACACCTTTATGGTCGCCGTCTCGCTCGCCGTCGCCGCCATCCCCGAGGGCCTGGTCGCCGTCGTGACCATCGTGCTGTCGCTTGGCGTGACCAAGATGGCCAAGCGCCAGGCAATTATCCGCAAGCTCTCTGCCGTCGAGACTCTCGGCTGCACGCAGACCATCTGCTCCGACAAGACCGGTACCCTTACCCAAAACAAGATGACCGTCGTCAAGCACGAGCTCGCTGCGCCTAAGGAGAAGTTCCTGGCAGGTATGGCGCTGTGCTCCGATGCCCAGTGGGACGAGGAACTGGGCGAGGCCGTGGGCGAGCCGACCGAGTGCGCGCTCGTCAACGATGCCGGAAAGGCGGGCCTCACTGGTCTGACTGCCGAGCACCCGCGCGTGGGCGAGGCCCCGTTTGACTCGGGCCGCAAGATGATGTCCGTGGTCGTTGAGACCCTGGACGGCGAGTACGAGCAATACACCAAGGGCGCGCCCGACGTGGTGATCGGCCTGTGCACCCACATCTACGAGGGCGATAAGGTCGTCCCCCTGACCGAGGAGCGTCGTGCCGAGCTCGTGGCCGCCAACAAGGCCATGGCCGACGAGGCCCTGCGCGTGCTGGCGCTGGCAAGCCGCACCTACACCGAGGTCCCGAGCGACTGCAGCCCCGCCGCGCTCGAGCACGACCTGGTCTTCTGCGGCCTGTCCGGCATGATTGATCCGGTCCGCCCCGAGGTCGCCGACGCCATCCGCGAGGCCCACGATGCCGGTATCCGCACCGTCATGATCACGGGCGACCACATCGACACCGCCGTGGCCATCGCCAAGCAGCTGGGCATCGTCACCGATCGCAGCCATGCCATCACCGGTGCCGACCTCGATCGCATGAGCGACGAGGAACTCGACGCGCACATCGAGGACTACGGCGTGTACGCCCGCGTCCAGCCCGAGCACAAGACCCGTATCGTCGAGGCTTGGAAGTCGCGCGACCAGATCGTGGCCATGACGGGCGACGGCGTCAACGACGCCCCGTCCATCAAGCGTGCCGACATCGGCGTTGGCATGGGCATCACCGGTACCGACGTTACCAAGAACGTTGCCGACATGGTGCTTGCCGACGACAACTTCGCCACCATCATCGGTGCCTGCGAAGAGGGTCGCCGCATCTACGACAACATCCGCAAGGTCATCCAGTTCCTGCTTTCGGCCAACCTTGCCGAGGTGTTCTCGGTGTTTATCGCCACGCTCATCGGCTTTACCATCTTCCAGCCGGTGCAGCTGCTGTGGGTGAACTTGGTCACCGACTGCTTCCCCGCGCTCGCGCTGGGCATGGAGGATGCCGAGGGCGACATCATGAAGCGCAAGCCGCGCAACGCCAAGGACGGTGTCTTTGCCGGCAATATGGGCCTGGACTGCGTGGTCCAGGGCTTGATCATTGCCGCGCTGGTGCTGGCGAGCTTCTTTGTGGGCGTGTACTTTGACATGGGCTACATCCACATCTCCGATATGATCGCCGGCGTCGCCGACGAGGAAGGCGTGATGATGGCCTTCATCACGCTCAACATGGTCGAGATCTTCCACTGCTTTAACATGCGTAGCCGCCGCACGTCGCTGTTTAAGATGAAGAAGCAGAACAAGTGGCTGTGGGCCTCTGCCGCGCTGGCGCTGGTGCTGACGGTGATCGTAACCGTGCAGCCGACGCTTGCCGAGATGTTCTTTGGCCCCGTGACGCTTGAGCTCAAGGGCGTTATCGCCGCGCTGGGCCTTGCCTTCCTGATCATTCCGCTGATGGAGATCTACAAGGCGATCATGCGCGCAGTCGAGAAGGAGTAACGTACCTGTCCGGGTCCGCCCCACGCCCTTTCTCCCTCACTGGTCCTCGCGCTTCGCGCTGCGGGATCGTTCGGGAGAAAGGGCTTCCGGGGCGGGCCCTGCGGTATCCTTGCTGGCTTTTCTCCCGCGCGGATGATAAAGGGCTGAGGGAAAGTGTGTGAGCTGGTCGGGCTTTGCCCGGCCAGCTCTTTTTGATTAAAATACCTGCTCAGTTGTGATTTGTGGTGCTGGGAGGCGCTTGTGGGCAAGGCTAGGGCTAAGGCGAAGAAAAAGACGACGGGGGCGCGGGCCAAGCGTGATCGTCGTCGGAAGCTTGCGACCGAAGCCCCCGCGTCTGCTGAGGAGCTGCTGGCGAGCGTGCCGGGACTCGATGCGCTGCAGGATGTTCCGGCGTTTGGCGATCTGCCGGTCGCCGCGGCTCAGCAGGCAGCATTTGACGATTTTTGCGCCCAAGCCGAGGAGCCCGAGCAGATGCAACTGGGCGCCGTGGTGCGCTTAGATCGCGGGTTTCCGCTGGTGGCGACGGCCGACGATACCTTTCGTGCCGAGCATGCCGTGGGGTTTGCCAAGTCGCGCGGCGAGGACGAGGTACTGCTGCCGGCTGTGGGCGACCGTGTGGCGGTGCGTCGTGCACCCGGGCACGACATGGGCGTAATCGAATGCGTCCTGCCGCGACGCACGAGTTTTGAGCGTTGGCGTGGCCGCGCCCGCGGCGAGCGTCAGGTGCTTTGTTCCAACGTGGATAGCGTGCTGATCGTGCAGGCACTTGGCGCCGGCGAAGTGCTGCTCGACCGCGTGGCGCGCTCGCTGGTGTTGGCGCTCGACTGCGATGCCGAGCCGGTGGTGGTGCTTACCAAGGCCGACCGCTGTGAGGCCGCGGAACTCGAGCGCGATCTGGATCGCGTGCGCCGTCTGGTGGGCCCGGACGTGCGCGTGATCGTGACGTCCTCTGCCGAAGGCCGTGGTTTGGACGAGGTGCGCGCCTGTGTGCCGGCGGGAACGTGCGCCATGATCCTGGGTGAGTCGGGGGCCGGAAAGTCGACGCTGCTCAATGCGCTGCTGGGCCACGATGCGCTGGCTACCGGTGGCGTGCGCGAGCGCGACGACCAAGGCCGCCATACCACGGTCGCGCGCGTGATGGTGGCGCTGCCGGGCGACGCCGGCGTCATTGCCGACGCTCCGGGCCTGCGCAGTTTGCCACTCGTTGGTCACGAGCGGGGCCTAGCGCGTGCCTTCCCCGAGATCGTCGAGGCGTCGCGTGCGTGTCGGTTTGGCGACTGCACGCATACCCACGAACCGGGCTGCGCCGTTCGCGAGGCCGCCGATGCCGGGCAGATCGATGGCCTGCGCCTGGAAACGTTCCAAAACTTGGCGTCATCCATGCGTGTGAGTGCCCAAATGCTCGATCCCGATATCCATCTGTAATTGAATTTATCTATGACAGCCGTCTTCCAACTGTGCGGGAGGCGGCTTTTTTACTGGCGATGCGCCCTTAAATGAGCGTTTTGCCGACGCGCTGACCAAAACCTTGCCGCGGGCTTGACGGGTTGGTCAGCTCTTGGCTGGTAATTGGTTTGACACTTAAAACCAAGATGGTGATCGCGCTGTTTTGTTGCTTGGCCGCTCGGACAATAGTGGTACGGGCATCCCATCCGCCCAGTGCTGTCTTGAGAGGAGCTGCCGTGAACAAGAGCAAGCGCATCGCCATCAGTCTGGCAGCGGGCGTGCTCGCCGCGGCACTCTGCATGGTTTACGGGTCATCGGTTCGTTCGCGGGCTGAGCAGGCCCAGGCCAAAACCTTGGCCAAATACGGCGGCGATCGCGTCGAAGTTTGCGTTGCCGCACGTGATATCGATGTGGGTGAGACCCTCGACGAGACCAATGTCGTAACCCAAGAGTGGCTCGCGAGCCTGCTTCCGCGTGATGCGGCGACCGAGCTGCGCCAGGTGCGTGGCGACGTGACGACCTCGCGTATTCCCAAAAATGCCGTGGTCTGCGATGTCTACACCAAAGCCGAGAGCCATACGCTCGAGGTGCCCAAGGGCAAGGTTGCCGTTTCGGTGGCGGTCGATGCCGAGCATTCGGTGGGCGGAGCCGCAGGCGTGGGCAGCTACGTGGATGTGTACGTGCAAAAAGACGGCGTGACCGACCGGCTGTGCGGCGCGTATGTGATCGATACCAGCGACGAGGCCGGTGCCACGCGCGAAGGCAAGGTCGAGTGGGTGACGCTGGCGGCCGACCCCAAAGACGTCAAGGAATTGCTGGGAGCCTCGGGCAAGGGAACGGTCAGCTTGACGATTCCCGCCACGGCACGCGGCAAAAAGAGCGGAGGCGACGAGTGATGAAAGCGATCTGGCTTGCGTGCTGCGCGTGTGGCGATTACGGACTGCTGCAGCAGGAAGTCGAGGGCCGCGATGCGGGCGCGCAGGTGCTTCGCGTGGGCGACCTAGACGGGTTGGTGTCTATGGCTCGGGCGTTTCCTTCGCGCCGTGGCGCTGCCATTATCGCGGCATCCCTGTTTGATACTAAAGATGTGCGAGAGACCGTTGCGCGCCTGACTGCCGAAGGACGCGTGAGCCGCGTCGTCGTGTTGATAGAGGCGCTCGATCCGTCGGATATCGAGGGGCTGTTTCGCGCGGGGGCGACCGAGGTCATCGCTGCGCACAGCATATGCGGCAGCGGACATGTGGGCGAGGGAGCGGTTGATTCCGATTGGGGCGTGTCGCCTGAGCCCGATGTTTTTGTTGATAGGGAACCCGGGGCGCCTCGCGCTACAAGAGGCCCGCGTGTTGATGACTATGGGAAAGCGGAAGCCGAGCATGTTCGGCGCCCCCCGGGCCCCCTTGCATGTGATGACGCCGGAGCGTCGGCGCCGTATGGCGAAGACCTCCTGGCCGTAGATATGGGATACGTGCACGGCGTGAGCCTGGCCGATGGACTCGATGAGGTCGAGGGCCTTGTCGCGGGTGATGGTCCGCACGTCGACGTGACAGCGGAATCCCCAGTTCCGCCCCTACAGTTTGAGCAGCCTGCCGTGCCGGCGTGGACGCAGCACTTGGGTGCGGCTGGCGAGACGGGGACGTTGCCGCCCACGTCGTCAGCCCCTGCGCCGCTGGCAGACACTGCGTCGACGTCGCATCGAGCTCCGGTCATCTGCGCCGTCTCGGGATCGGGCGGCTGTGGCAAATCGACGATTGTCGCCACGATGGCGCATGCCGCTTCGTTGCTGGGTCTGCGAGCTGCCGTACTCGATTTGGACCTAATGTTTGGAAATCTCTACGACCTGCTGGGCGCCGATGCCCCGCATGACATGGCGACACTTATCGAGCCGTCGGTCGCGGGCGCCCTTGCGGAGCCAGACGTGGTCGCTGCATCGATGCGCGTTGCCCCAGGCGTTACGCTTTGGGGGCCTGTCGCAGCGCCCGAGCGCGCCGAGCTCATGGCACGTCCGGTAGAGCTGCTGCTCGACATCTTGCGTCGTGAGTCCGACGTGGTCCTTATCGATACCTCGGTCTTTTGGGGCGATGCGGTGGCGGCTGCGGTGGCGGCGTGCGACCGTTGCCTCGTCGTGGGTGATGCGGCAGTTTCTTCCGCGACGTCTGCAGCGCGCGTCATTGAGCTGGCGAGCCGTGTGGGCGTGCCGCGCACGCGCATGAGCGCCGTATTCAACCGATTTGGCGCGCGTGGGGCCGACGAGGATGTCGCCATTCGTTTTGAGATCGCGTGCTCGCTCAGTTCCAAAATTCGAATTGCCGATGGCGGGCAGGATTTGGCTGCACTCATGGCGTTTGGTCGTGCCGACGAGGCCGTGGGCCAGGCCAGCGCCTTCGCGACCAGTGTGCGCGAAGCCACGCGCGAGATGCTCGTGGAGCTGGGCTGCGCCGTTGGGCCTTGGAGCGACACGGTCATCGACCGCGCGACGCGTGCCGAACGCCCGCGCATTCGCCTTCCCTGGTCGCGTGAGGGTGATCAGCGATGAGCCTGCAAACGAGAATCAAAGCAGCCGGTGCGGCAGCGGCGACGGCACCTATCGATGTGGGACGGCGCCGTGCGGTCAAGCGCCGCACCAAGCGGGCCGTGATGGACCGCGTGGGCTACGACGAGGTGGCACGCATCAGTGCCTACGTCGATCCGGTTCTTGCCCGCTCGGAATTGCGTCCTGCGGTGGAGGCGGCACTCAACGTGGAAGAACCGACCGACCTGGCGACGCCCGAGCGTGAGACCATCATCAACGAGATCTTGGATGACGTGGTGGGCTTGGGCCCGCTGCAGCCGCTCATCGAGGACGACACCGTCACCGAGATTATGATCAACGGTTGCCGCTCGGCTTTCTTTGAGCGCGACGGGGTCTTATACCCCATCGAGCATGCGTTTGAGGATGACGAGCAGATCCGCGTGCTCATCGACCGCATCATCTCACCGCTGGGCAGGCGTATCGACGAGCGCAGTCCCATCGTCAACGCCCGCCTCAAGACAGGTTATCGCGTCAACGCGGTGATTCCGCCCGTGGCGATCGATGGGCCGATCCTCACTATCCGCAAGTTCTCGGATCGCATCTGTTCGTTGGATGAGCTTGTGGGCCTGGGGTCGCTGCCGCTTTGGTATGCGCAACTGCTTTCGTGTGCGGTGTCGCTGCGCCAAGATTTGGCGGTTGCGGGCGGTACGGGGTCGGGCAAGACTACGCTGCTCAACGCGCTATCGTGCGAGATATCTACCGGCGAGCGCATCGTGACGATCGAGGATTCCGCCGAGCTCAAGTTCGCGCATCACCCGCATGTGGTTCGCCTGGAGGCGCGCGAGGCTTCAATTGAGGGCGAGGGCGCGGTGACAATCCGCGACCTGGTGACCAACGCCCTGCGTATGCGTCCCGACCGTATTGTGGTGGGTGAGGTACGCGGTGCGGAATGTTGCGACATGCTGCAGGCCATGAACACCGGGCACGATGGGTCGCTCACCACGCTTCATGCGGGCACCGAGCAAGAGACCGTGGTGCGTTTGACGCTGCTTGCGCGCTATGGCATCGATCTGCCGAGCGAGCTCATCGAGGAACAAATCGCTATGGCGCTCGACGGCATCGTGATGTCCGAGCGCCATGCGGACGGCCGGCGTTTTGTGTCCTCCTATTCGGGGGTGCGACGCGGCGCGTCGGGTGGCGTGGAACTCGAGCGCTACGTGACCTTCGATGCCGCCGAGCGCACCTGGACCCTCAACCGCGAGCCGCCGTTTATCGCAGAGGGCTTGCGCTCGGGAACGCTTACGCAGGAGGAGGTGGACGAATGGAGGTCGTTGTGCCCCTCGTCGTAGGGGGCCTTGCCGGGTTTTCGGTCGCGACGGTATGCGGAGTGGAGCCTCATGTGCCGAGGGTGCCGCCGGCGGAGCTGGTGCGCCATATGTTTGAATCGGTGGCCGAGAAGCTGCCACGCGAGCTGGTGAAAAATGATCTGCTAAAAAAGATCGCCCGCTCCTGGGTATCGTTGGTTCCCGTGCGCCGCATCGGTCTTGTCGTTGAGGATGATGCTTCACGCTTGGCGTTCCTGTTGCTATCGAGTGGCGTCTGCTGCCTTGCACTTGCCGTGGTGTCGCTATCGCCCATCGGCTTTGTTTTGGGGGCGGTTGCGCCCTTTGCCGCGGGCGCCGCACGCGACATCTTTGACCACCGACGCGAGCAGCGCGATGTGGAGGAAGCCATGCCCGAGGCCTTTACGGCACTTTCCATGTCGCTTGCCTCGGGACATTCGCTGGCCCAGGGCATGCGGTTTGTGGGCGCTCACGTGCAAGAGCCGGTGCATACCGAGTTTCTGCGGGTAGCGGCGGCGATCGACTGCGGCATTTCGGCTGCCGATGCGCTCGACGACCTGCTTGTCCGCATCGACGCCCCCGGGCTTTCGCTTGTCGCGTTGGCGCTCAAGGTGTCGCAGCGGACCGGTGCCCCGCTTGCCGATCTGCTGTCCGAGGCGTCGAGCATGGTGGGGGAGCGTATCGAGCTCAAGCGCCGCCTGGATGTCAAAACGTCGCAGGCGCGCATGTCGGCGCATATGGTCGCGGCGATGCCGGCGGGTATGTGCGCGGTGCTGGCCCTGCTTTCGGCAGATTTTCGCTACGGTCTCGCAACGCCGGTAGGCGCCGGCGCCGTGGTTCTGGGGCTTGCCCTTAACGGCGTCGCCCTGGTGGTTATCCGGCGCATTATGCGGGTGGAGCTGTGAGCGCCCTGGTTGCCGCCGCGGCTTGCCTGTGCGCCTTCGGCGTATTTGTCGCGACGGGCCTGGAGCGCTCGGATGTGCGCAAGACCATGGAGATTTTCAGGGGCGAGGCGGTGCTGGTCGTTGCTGCGGCCCATTCGATGATCGATGCCGCTATTGCGCGGGTGAGGGGCGCATTTGGCGTGGACAACTCAGCGCAGGTTTCGCTCGGTGAGGTATCCGAGATGATTGATGTGGTGCGTCTGGGGCTTTCCGCCGGCCTTTCGTTCGATGCGGCGCTCGAGATCTTTTGCGCCAATCGTCGATCGGCGCTGACTGTTCGGCTTGAACGGGCATGCATGGCGTGGCAGGTGGGCGTGGGAGCGCGCGAGGACGAGTTGTTGGCGGCCGCGCAGGACCTGGACGTGCGGGCGCTCGAGACCTTTGCCATTACGGTGGGTCAAGCGCTCGCCCTGGGTGCCCCGCTTGCCGAGACCCTTGCTGCCCAAAGTCGCGAGATCCGCGCCGCCCATCGTGCCGCGGTCGAGCGCGAGATTGAACGAGCGCCCGTCAAGCTGCTGATTCCCACCGGCACGCTCATCTTGCCGGCACTGCTGTTATCCATATTGGGCCCGCTGCTGGGAGCAGGCGGGATGATGTAGGGAGGAATACATGAACAAAATGGCTGACGTTATGGGTAGGGTTTGGAGTCGGACGCTTTACCGTGCAATGCGTTCCTGTCAACGTGCCAAGGCGCTGGTGCAGGAGGAAAGCGCGCAGGGTACCACCGAGTACGCCATCTTGGTCGGCGTGCTCGTGGTAATCGCGATCATTGCCATCGTTGCATTTAAGGGCAACGTCGAAAAGCTATGGAACGCGATCAAAGACGGCATCAACAGCCTGTAGAAGGCGGGCATTCTGTTGGCGTGCTGCTGGTGCTCGCTTGCCTGATTGTGGCGATTGCGGCGACGCTCTGGGGGCTGAATGCCGTGCGACAGCAGCGTTCTGGGGCCGTCGCGGATGGGAGCTCGGGCGCGGTGGCGCCTCCCGATGACAAAGCGCGGGACACGGCCGACAGGGATGCCGCCGTCACGGCACAAACTTTTCTGCGCGCCCTCGACGAACGGGCGGATGCTGCGGCGGGTCCATCTGCGGACAACGCAGTCGCAGCCCGGCTGACATGGGCCGAGGAGCGACCGATGACCGAGGCTGCCGCGGACCTGTTGCGTGTTTATCGCGAGGTGCCCACAGCCCAGCTCGCTCTAAGCGGTTACCTCGACATCAAGGGCAACGTATGGGGCGCCATCGTGCGCGATGGGCGCGGCTGGGTCGACATGGTGACGGTTGCCGCGGATGCCGGCGACGCCTCGTGCCGCTTACGCGCGGTGCGCTTGGTTCCGCAAGCATCGGGGTCAAAGGAGGGATCGTGAAATGCTTGACGTTTTGCGCGAGGAGTCTGCCCAATCGACCGTTGAGTACGCCATCGTCACCATGGCGCTGCTTTCCATCGTGCTGGCGATTGCGGGGCTTTGGCGCGCCGGCACCGACGGACGCTTGGCGGCGTTGGCTGCACGGGCGGCGTCCCATGGCGTCGCCTCGACATCGGTTATCGACGCCGCCGCAGGCGCCAAAGACATCGCACTCTATTGATATCGCGCGCGAGGATTGGGCGCAGTCCACGGTCGAGGCCGCCTTTTTGCTGCCGACGTTTTTGACGCTCATCCTGCTTGCGCTGCAGCCGGTGTGCCTGCTCTATACGCGTGCGGTCATGGAGTCTGCCGCCGCCGAGACGGCGCGGCTCATGACCACGACGACGGCGGAGGACGACGACCTCAAGGAGTTTGCCCGCCGCCGTCTCGCCGCGGTGCCCGATGTCTCGATCTTTCACGCCGGCGGACCGCTGTCGTGGGATATCGAGCTTGGCCGGGCGGACGCAGGGGGCGTTTCGTCTGTATCTATCGCGGGTGATGTAAAGCCGCTGCCCGTGATCGGCGCGTTCGCGCAGGCCATGGGCAATGTGGGGGGAGGAGGAAATGTTGAGTTGAAAGTCGACGTTTCGTACCGATCGCGTCCCGGATGGCTGGAGGGAGACTATGATTCGTGGATTGCCGCGTGGGATTAGGCGTCGCCTGCTGCGAATGATGCGAGGGCTCGTGTGCCGTTGCCGGTCGAATGCCCGCCGCAAGCGGGGCGGCTTCATGGGCCGCTCCGGTATCGACTTGTTTATCGAGGACGGTGCCTACACTACGCTTTCTTCGGCGGTCGTCATACTTGTGGTGCTTACGCTGCTGTTTTCGTCGACGGCGGCGATATGGAGTATGTCGCGTGCCGGGGATACCCAGGTGGCGGCCGATAGCGGTGCTCTGGCGGGTGCCAACGTGATATCGTCCTACCATACAGCGGCCACGGTGGTGGATGCGAGCATTTTGAGCTTGGGCCTGGCGGGGTTTGCCACAATCGGCACCGGCTTGGTTGCCATGCTGGTGCCGGGTGGGAAAATAGCCGCAAGCGATATGGTCGATACCGGGATTGAGATTATTAAAACGCGCAATAAGTTTGCCAAAAGTGCGTCGGAGGGTTTGCAAAAAGTCGAAACGGCTCTGCCATATCTGGTTGCCGCGCGAGCTACGCAGGCTGTTTCGGCGCAGGATACCGATAACGTGATCTATACCGGCACAGCGCTCGCCGTGCCCAGGACATCGGAGTCGGACTTTGTTGCGCTCGAGGGGTCAGAAATCTCGACCGATGCCATCGAGAGCACCTCAAAAGACCTTGACTATGCTGCCAAGGAACTGAAGAAAGCGTCCGAGAAAACGTCAAAGGCCAAGGAACGCGCCTGGCTTGCCGACTGCGGCGGATCGGACAGAGGCGCAGTCGGAAGCTGTTCGTGCATGTGGGAACGCGCTAGGAGCTTGGCGAAGCTTTCGGATATTGAGAATCCGCACTATGCCTCGAGTGTCACATGGGAGCCGCAAGTGGCGCTCGATCGCGCGAAGGCCTATTACCGCTCGCGCCTTGCAAACGAGGCACCTCAGGGCTCAAGCGTCGAGACGAAGGCGGAGTCGGCGGCGCGCAAGGCGTTTTACACCTATGCGAGTACAGAGGTCAATCGTGCATATGTAACCGAGGACGGAGATGAAGTCACTTCCCATATCCCGCTGTTGCCGCGCAACTCTGAAGAGGTGCGAGCGACGGAACTCTATACCGATGCGGCGTGGCCAATTAGTACCATCGATGACAAGACGTATCTGCATTACGGAACGAGTTGCCCCAACTATAAGAAGGGGTCGCCAGGCGGGTTAGCCTCGGTTGCCGATTATGACGGGCAGGACAGATGCAACAGATGCCATTTTGGCGTTTCGTCGCTCGGTGCCGTTGCAGCGCCTTCGACTTCTATCGAAAACGGCTTCGAATACCACTTTGACAAGTTCAAAGATGCCCTGGAAGACTACGTCGACTGCCGCAACAAAGAACTCGAACTTGAGCGTCAGACCGAGGATGAGGCCGACCGTGCGGGCAATGCGTTTGACCAGGCCATCAAGGCGCTTTCGGGCGAGCGGCCGCGTATCGCCCCGCCCGGCCGAAACGGCGTGGTCTCCTTTGCGGTCTCGGGCGATATGACCAGTCCCGGTAAGCTCAACTCTTCATTCAATAAGCCGGTTACGCTCGGCAGTCGCGGTGCAATCTCTGCCGCGGTCTTGGCTCCCGACAACGCGACGGCGCAAAACAACGTGCTCTCGCGGTTTTTCTCGACACTGGAAGAGCGCTCGGGCGGCGTTGCCGGCGTACTCGATGGCGTCATGGATGTTTGGGGACGCCTGCTTGTGGGATACGGAGACATCCAAGGTTCGGCCGACGAACTTATGGACGAGATGATTAAAGACCTAGGAGGGGGCAGCGGCGCGTTGGGCTCCATTGCATCGTGGCTCGGCGATACCGTTTCGGCGTCCGTGGCGGCGCTGGGTTTGGAACCGTGCGACTTGCGCCTGCGAAAGCCGGTGCTGACCGATTCCGCTAACGTCATTAAGAGTCCGGGGTCTGACATTGCCGGTCTCTCTCAAGCGCAAGACAAACTGCGAAGTATTCCGTTGGGCGTGACGGATCCCAAGGCGCTCTGCGAGGCGTTGGAATATCAAGTCGAACGCACCATTAGCGGTACGGTGTTCACACTTGCGGAGATTCCGTTGCCCGGCGGTGGTTCCATCCCGCTTACCGTCGATGTCGCTACGCTGGCGGGCGCCTTGGGCGGTGGATCGTAATGGGCGTTGGTGCAGTCTTGTACGAGGAGCGCGCCCAGGCGACGGTCGAGATGGCCGTGGTCGCTCCCGTTTTGCTGGCGCTTGCGCTCATTGTGTACAACGTCATGGTCTTTGCCGGCGCCGTTGCGCGCTTCGATCGCGTGGTGCCCGATATCGTGCTGGCGCACGCTGTGGCGCCGGAAGGGGAGGGCGATGAGAGCTCTGTCGATGCCTCGATGCGTGTCCAGTCCGAGATTCAGGCGGCTATGCAGGGCTATAATCTGCAGGTCGAGGTCTCGAGCGAGCAGAGCTCGGCGTCGTCTGATGGCGGCTTGCTCTCTCTGTCCGGGACGTTTAGGACCTATGCCTGCGTCATGTACTATGAGCCGTGGCCTAGATTGCTCAGCATTGCCGGCGTTTCTCTGGGGACGCCGGCGAAGCTGTCGCACGAGCGCGCGGTTACGGTCGATCCGTGGCGACCGGGGGTGGTCATGTGAGCGCCGTCTTGTCTTATATCGCCTACGCGCGTGCGCTCAATAGGCTCGGTTGGTCGCCGGCAGAGTTTATGGTGGCAGAATCGTTTGGCGCACGCTTGCGCGGCATGCTGGGCCGCGTGCCGATTACGGCTGACGGACTGCCGCTCGTCATGGCGTTTCCGTGCTGCTCTTCGGTTCACACCTGTTTTATGGCTTATCCCATCGACATTGCCTTTATTGATTGCAGCGGCAATATCCTTGCACGCTACGAAAATGTCCGCCCCTGGCGCATGTGTTCCTGTCCCGGTGCTTGGGCGGTGCTGGAACGCCCTTCAATCTTTGTATCGCCCACTGTCTTGCAACGAGTGCAGGCTTGAAGGCCCTGAGCGAAAAATTTCTTGCGGCCGGTTGATGTCTCTGACGTGCTGCTTTACAGAACCGAGGCGGTGTCCAAAAACTTTTTTCAAATTCTCGGTTGACCGGAGCGCGTCCTTGGTTATACTAATCAAGCCTTGAAACAAGGCACACCTCAAATGGCTGGGTAGCTCAGTTGGTAGAGCAGAGGACTGAAAATCCTCGTGTCAGGGGTTCGATTCCCTTCCCCGCCACCTTGAATTGACTAGGACCTCTGCAAAGGGGTCCTTTTCTTTTATGTAGCCCCCGCACGGAATCGAACCCCGAGAGGGCGCGGAGCTGAGGAAACGCGATAGCGTTTGCCAGCGTAGCTCGCAAGGCGCGCAAGCGCCGCAGCGGTCCGTCCGCGCAGCGCGCGGACGCGATTCCCTTCCCCGCCACCTTGAATTGACTAGGACCTCTGCAAAGAGGTCCTTTTCTTTTATGTGGACCCGCGGAAAACGCATCCCAGAATTTCAATCCTGAGCGGGATGCGCTTTCCGCTTTAGGGGCGCTTGGGAAAATGCGACCCGGAATGACGTGAAATTACGGGACATGCTTTCCGGTTGGGCCCGCTGGCGGAAAATGCATTCCATTATTGAGCAAAAAAACGGGATGCGCCTTCCGGCGCCTGCCTTCGGCGCGCGTGCACATCTTGGCGTACCATCTCGGGTGTGCCCGCCCAGACATTACTCCTACTTTTGCGCCACTTTGCAGACCGTTCGATCGGCTGTCCGTGTGCGCGGGTATACTCAAAACGATACTTTTCCTATGCAATACGATGCGGGTTCGCCCTGCACGATTCGAAGGGGGCCGTGATGGAGAGGATACTCGGCGTTAATCTCTCTGGCTGGTTTATTCCCGAGCCTTGGGTGACCCCGTCGCTGTACGCGGCGACAGGTGCGTCCAATGCGGCGGAACTGCAAGAAGCCATGGGCACTGCTGCCTATAACGAGCGCATGCGTCGCCATTATGAGACATTCGTAAGCGAAGATGATTTTCGCCGTATGGCGCAGATTGGTCTCAATGCCGTGCGTTTGCCGGTGCCCTGGTATGCCTTTGGCTCGCAGGAGTCCGATGCGTCCTACATTTCGGTTATCGACTACATTGACCGTGCAATTGAGTGGGCTGCCAAGTACGACATTCGCGTGCTGCTCGATCTAGCGACTGTGCCCGGTGGCCAGGGCGATTCCAACGATTCGCCCACCACGCCGGAGGCTGTTGCCGAGTGGCATTCGTCCACCAACGGTCGTCACGTTGCGCTCGACGTGCTGGAGCGTTTGGCCGATCGCTACGGCGAAGCCGAAAGCCTTCTGGGCATTGAGCTGCTGGATGCACCTCGAATGAGTGTCCGCAAGAGTCTCTTTACCATGACGGATGGCATTCCGGCCCACTACCTGCGCAATTTCTATCGCGATGCCTACGAGCTCGTCCGTTCGTATATGCCCGAGGATAAGATCGTCGTCTTTTCGTCCTCAGGACATCCCGGCGAGTGGAAGCATTTTATGCGCGGCGCCAAGTACAAGAACGTCTACATGGACCTTCACCTGTACCATTACCGCGACGAGCATGCGCTCGACATCACGAGCCCCCGCGGGCTGACGACGGCGATTTCGCGTAACAAGCGCGAGCTTAAAGAAGCGATTTCAACTGGGTTCCCCGTGCTGGTGGGCGAATGGTCGGGCGCGGCGATCTTTGCCAACTCGTCGGTTACGCCCGAGGGCCGCAATGCCTACGAGCGCGTGTTTATCGCCAACCAGCTGGCTTCGTTTGCGCCGGCTGCCGGTTGGTTCTTCCAAACGTGGAAGACCGAGAAACGCATCGCAGCATGGGACGCCCGCGCGGCGCTCGGTACGCTCGAGCGCGGCATGATTGAATAGGTTGATATGACGCAAAACAGCGCCCGTACGGGCAAACTCTATGTGGTCGGAACACCCATCGGCAACCTGGGCGACCTGTCTCCGCGCGTTGGCGAGGCGTTTGCCGCCGCCGATGCCATCTGCTGCGAAGACACGCGCGTGACCTCAAAGCTACTGATGCACCTGGGAATTTCCAAGCCGCTTGTCCGTTGCGACGAGAATGTGATCGCCAGCCGCGCCACCGGTCTGGTCGACCGCCTGCTGGCGGGTGAGACCCTTGCCTTTGCCTCGGATGCCGGCATGCCGAGCGTGTCCGATCCCGGCCAGGCGCTGGTCGAGGCGGCGCGCGAGGCCGATGTGCCCGTCGAAGTTATTCCCGGCCCCTCTGCTTGCGTCACGGCGCTCGTATCGTCCGGCATTCCCTGCGAGCATTTTTTCTTCGAGGGCTTTTTGGGCCGAAAGCACGGCGACCGCGTACGCCGTTTGCAGCGCCTTGCCGTGGTGCCCGGCGCGCTCATCTTCTACGAGTCTCCACATCGCATCGTGGCGACGCTCGAGGCCGTGGCAGAGGTCTTTCCCCAGCGTGAGGTTGCCGTCTGCCGCGAACTCACCAAGCTGCACGAGGAGGTCTTGCGCGGGACCGCCGCCCAGCTTGCCGAGGGGCTGCGTGCTCGCGGCGAAGTAAAGGGCGAGATTGCGCTGGTCATCGCGCCACCGAGTGAAGACGAGGAGACCGGCATCGTGCCGGTTGGCGCAGCGGCAGCGGATCCCGACGAGGCCCTGCGCGAGGATATCCGCGCCGCGCTCGAGGAGGGGGAGCCCGCCTCTGCGGTGGCCAAGCGTCTGTCTCAGAAGTATTCACGCCGCAAACGCGATGTCTATGCCATGGTGCTCAATATGCAATAGATGGAGGATATCCAGCCCTTGCGTTAGAATCATCCCCTGTATGCAACGTTTTTCTGGAGGACAAACCCCATGGATCAAAGCAAGCCTTCGTTCTTTATCACGACCCCCATCTACTACGTCAATGCCGATCCGCATCTGGGCACGGCTTATTCCACCATCATCGCCGACGTTCAGGCTCGCTATCGCCGCTCCGCTGGCTATAACGTCAAGTTCCTGACCGGCATGGACGAGCACGGCGAGAAGGTCGCCGAGGCCGCAGCCAAGCATGGCATGACGCCGCAGGAGTGGACCGACAGCCAGGCTCCGCACTTCAAGGAGCTTTGGAGCAAACTCGAGATCTCCAACGACGACTTCATCCGCACCACCGAGCCGCGCCAGCATCATGCGGTGCAGTATCTGTGGGAGCGCATGAAGGAGTCTGGCTACCTGTATAAGGGCAGCTACGACGGTTGGTACTGTGTGCCCGACGAGACTTACTTTACCGACACGCAGGTCCAGAAGGGTGACGAGGAGTACGGCAGCGTCGGCCAGCACCTGTGCCCCGACTGTCATCGTCCGCTCGAGCGCGTGCAGGAGGAGTCCTACTTCTTCAAGCTTTCCGCTTTCCAGGACAAGCTGCTCAAGCTCTATGACGAGCATCCCGATTTCGTCGAGCCTGCATTCCGCATGAACGAGGTGCGTAGCTTTGTCGAGGGCGGCCTCAACGACCTTTCCGTGAGCCGTACGAGCTTTGACTGGGGCATCCAGGTTCCATTCGATGAGGGCCATGTGACCTATGTGTGGTTCGACGCGCTGCTCAACTACATGACGGCTGTCGGCTACGGTGTCGACACCGACGAGGCCCGTGCCGAGCTGGCCTATCGCTGGCCTGCGCAGTTCCACATTGTGGGCAAGGACATCATTCGCTTTCACTGCGTCATTTGGCCCGCTATGCTCATGGCCATTGGCGAGGCTCTGCCCGA
This sequence comes from Collinsella sp. LCP19S3_B7, assembly GCF_052121795.1. Lineage (NCBI taxonomy): Bacteria > Bacillati > Actinomycetota > Coriobacteriia > Coriobacteriales > Coriobacteriaceae > Collinsella > Collinsella sp. LCP19S3_B7. The sequence goes on along the minus strand of NZ_JBQKDO010000006.1, from coordinate 39,608 downwards.
GCACGTCTTTGCCCACGGCTTCCTGACCGTGCGCAATGCCGAGACTGGCAAGGCCGAGAAGATGTCCAAGAGCCGTGGCAACGCCATTGCCCCGCTGGATGTTATCGACATGCTGGGCGTCGAGGGTTATCGCTACTACTTTATGACCGACGTGGTCCCCGGCACCGACGGCGCTATCAGCTTCGATCGCATGGAGCAGGTCTACAACGCCGATCTCGCTAACAGCTGGGGCAACCTCATCTCGCGTTCGCTCAACATGAGCGGTAAGTACTTTGATGGTTGCGCGCCCGCCAAGCCCGCATCGTTCGATGCGTTCGATAACCCGCTGGCAAAGATCGCCGATGGCCTGGCCGGGCGCTACATGGCCAAGATGGACGTGCTCGATTACGGTGGAGCCAAAGACGAGGTTATGGAGCTCATCCACGCCGCCAACCACTACATCGAGGACTCCGAGCCCTGGGCACTTGCCAAGGACGAGGCCAAGGCCGACGAGCTGGCGTTTGTGATCTACAACCTCCTCGAGGCCATCCGCATTGCCGCTCACCTGCTGATGCCGCTCATGCCCCAGACTTCTACCGAGGCCCTGCGCCGCCTGTCGTGCGAGGACGAGGCCGCGAGCGACGATCTCAAGGGCATTTGCGCTTGGGGTCTGCTTGCCGGTGGTCAGCCCGTCGAGAAGGGTGAGCCGCTGTTCCCGCGCCTGGGTTAAGACGCCGCGCGCCATATCGGCAATCTGCTGTTTAGGTGTAAGGGCATGGCCGCAACGGTCCATGCCCTTTTGTTTCAAGACGCCGCCACCATGCTAAGGAGGCAACTATGACAACTTCGCCTTTGGCAAACCCCACGGCAACAAGGGAGCTGCTGGAGGAGTTTGGCCTTGCGACCAAGCATCGCCTGGGCCAGAACTTCCTGATCGACAACCATGTGATCGAGCGTATTTGCGAGCTTTCCGAACTTGCGGGCGATGAGCGCGTGCTCGAGGTTGGTCCGGGCGTTGGAACGCTCACGCTTGCGCTGCTTCAGGAGGCGGCGTGCGTCACGTCGATTGAGGCCGATCCCGAGCTCGAGCCGGTGCTCGATGCCCATGCCGCCGACTATGCCAACTTCCGCTTTATCATGGGCGACGCGCTCAAGGTGTGCCCGGAGCAGATTGAGCAGGCCGCGGGCGGTGAGCCGACGGTATTTGTCGCGAACTTGCCCTATAACGTGGCAGCGACGATCATTCTGCAGTTCTTCCAGACGATGCCCGCGCTCAAGCGCGCCGTCGTCATGGTTCAAAAGGAGGTTGCCGATCGCATTGCCGCAACGCCGGGCAACAAGACCTACGGCGGCTATACGGCAAAGCTCGGCCTGTATGCGCAGGTGACGGGTCGCTTTGAGGTGCCGCCGCGCTGCTTTATGCCGGCGCCGCATGTGGATTCGGCCGTCGTGCGCATCGACCGTGTTGACGGCGTAGCGCCCGAGGGGCTTGATCGCGAGTTTGTGGCCCGCGTGATTGACGCTGCGTTTGCTCAGCGTCGCAAGACCATCCGCAATTCCATGAGCGCCAACGGCTTTGCCAAGGACGTGCTCGATGCCGCCTTTGAGGCTTGCGGCATCGCGCCCACCACACGCGCCGAGACGCTTGGCGTTGCCGATTTTGTCCGTCTGGCTCAGGAGCTAATCCATGATGCCTAATGACGAGCGCGTGACGTTTACCAAGAAAAAGAAAACGGTTGCTTGCCCCGCGCCCTTGGCGCCGCTTGCCGATACGCATGCGCACCTGCTCTCGTTTTGGGGCAAGGAAGTACCCGAGACGCTTGTGCGCGCCAAGGCTGCAGGCGTCGACCTGTTGGTGACGATTTTTGATCCCATTGCCGACAAACGCAGCGTGACGGACTATAGCGACTGGCTGGTGCGCGAGATTTTGCCGATGCGGGATATTCCGCAGATAAAGTATCTCGCCGGTGTGCACCCCTATGGCGCGCCGGACTATACCGATGACATCCATGCACAGGTCGTTGCTGCGCTTCATGATCCCTTATGCGTCGGTATCGGGGAGATCGGTCTGGACTACCACATGGATTACGACGACGGCATCGCGCCGGCGCCCCACAGCGTGCAGATCGACTGTATGGCGCGCCAACTCGAGGTTGCCGTACGCCGCAATGTGCCGGTAGAGCTGCATCTGCGTCATGAGGACACGGACGAGGAGCGCTCCTCGCATGTGGATGCGTACAACGTGCTGCGCGAGGTGGGTGTGCCTCAGGCCGGTTGCGTGCTGCATTGCTTTGGCGAGGATCGCGCCACGATGGAGCGCTTTGTGGATTTGGGTTGTTACATCGCCTATGGCGGCGCGGCCACCTTTAAGCGCAACAATGATGTGCGCGAGGCATTCGCGGCGACCCCGCTCGACCGTATTTTGTTCGAGACAGATTGTCCCTATATGGCGCCGGAGCCCATTCGCGGTCTTGAGTGTGAGCCGGCAATGATTTCCATCACGGCAAACGCGCTGGTTAATGACCGTGTCGATCGTACTGGAGAGAAAGCAGAGGCAATTGCGCAAGCTGCGTGGGACAATGCCTGCAAACTTTTTCAAAAATAGTCTTGCGTTCACGGTGGCGCTCCGTTATTCTAATTCCTGCACGCGGGCGTGGCGGAATTGGCAGACGCGTACGGTTCAGGTCCGTATGGGGGCAACCCCATGAAGGTTCAAGTCCTTTCGCCCGCACCATTGATTGAAAGAGCTCCCAGCAATGGGAGCTTTTTTGTTATGGGCTTCCTGATGGTGTCACATGGCTGCTTTGTGCGGGTATCCTAGTGCCAACGTGTGCCCATCGGAGGAGAGACCATGCTGTTATCCGGTATTATCGCTGCCCTTACGAGCCTTCTGCTTCCCATCATCATTTTGTTGCTACTGCTTCCCAACGCCTGCTATGTCGTTGAACAGCAGCATGCTGTGATCATCGAGCGCCTGGGCAAGTTTAACCGCATCGTCAACGCGGGTTTCCACATGAAGGTGCCCGTGATCGACCGCAAGGCCGCCACGGTGAGTCTGCGCACCATGAAAAACGGTTTTGGGATCGACGTTAAGACCCAGGACAACGTGACTATCGGCCTTGAGGTCTCTGCTCAGTACCACGTGAGCTATGACATGGGAGCCGGCCCGGCAGATTCGGGCATCTACAAGAGCTACTACATGCTGCAGGAGCCCGTCGACCAGATGCGCGACTTCATTACCGATGCCCTGCGCTCTTCCATCCCTGTCTATACCCTTGATGAGGTCTTTGCCAAGAAGGATGACATTGCCAAGGACGTCAACGCCACCGTATCCGAGCAGATGGCCGCCTACGGCTTTACCCTCGTGTCGACGCTCATCACCAAGATCGCGCTGCCGACCGAGGTCGAGAACTCTATGAATGACATCAACGCCGCCCAGCGTAAGCGCGCTGCTGCGCAGGAGCTCGCTGAGGCCGACCGCATCAAGCGCGTTACCGAGGCGACCGCCGAGGCCGAGGCAATGGAAAAGGCGGGCGAAGGCATCGCCAACCAGCGCAAGGCCATCGCGCTGGGTATCAAGGATTCGCTCGAGATTATCCAGGAGACGGGCGTCGGCAACGATGAGGCCAACCAGCTGTTCATGTTTACGCAATGGTCCGAGATGATGACGGAGTTCGCTCGCACGGGTAAAACATCGACGGTCGTGCTGCCGAGCGACTTTTCGCAGTCGGCCTCTATGTTCGAGCAGATGCTGACCGCCGGCAAAGTTCAAAACGATTCGAAGGAGTAGGCGCGCGTGAAGTGCACCGTTGTATGCGTCGGTAAGCTCAAAGAGCGTTTTTGGAAGGATGCCTGCGCCGAGTACACCAAGCGCCTGGGCGCCTATGCCAAGGTGGATATGCGCGAGGTGGCCGATATCGACCCGGCCAAGGCGGGCGGCGTGGATGCCGCGCGCGACAAGGAGGGAGCGGCGATTCTTGCAGCCCTGCCGCCCCGAGCGCATGTGATTCTGCTGGCCATTGAGGGCAAAGAGCGCTCGAGTGAGGAACTCTCGGCGCGGCTCGATGATCTTATGTTGCGAGGCAACAGCGACATCGCCTTTGTGATTGGCGGATCGGACGGCGTGAGCGACGATGTTCGCTCACGAGCTGACGAAATGCTCAGCTTTGGACGCATTACCTTGCCGCATAACTTGGCGCGCGTGGTGCTGCTGGAGCAGGTCTACCGCGCCTGCAAGATTAGCCGTGGTGAGCCGTATCACAAATAGGTCGGCAACACGAAACAATGCCGTGGGACAATAGCTCTCGATTTGAAGAACCTGTCTGAGAGGACTATGAGATATGAAGATTGGATTTGTCGGTTTTGGCAATATGGCGAGCGCTATGGCCGATGGCTGGATTGCCGCCGGTGTGGCTGCGAGCGACATGTGTGCCTGCGCGGGCCGCTACGATGCCCTGGTTGAGCGCTGTGAGGCGCGTGGGATACTTGCCTGTCGTGATGCGGCGGAGGTTGTCGCTGTATCCGATATCGTGGTTGCTGCGGTCAAGCCGTACATGATCGAGAAGGTCTTCGCTCCGCTCAAGGATACTCTTGCCGATAAGGTCGTCCTTTCGGTCGCCTGGACTTGGGACAGTGCCAAGTGGGAGCAGGTTCTGCCGGGTGTCGCGCACATCTCGACGGTCCCCAATACACCGGTTTCGGTGGGCGAGGGCGTCATTGCCTGCGAGAAGTCCTCTGCGCTCAACGGCGAGCAGCGTGCCGTGGTGCTCGACCTGCTCGGAAAGCTTGGCACTGTCGTTGAGCTCGATACGAGCTTGCTGTTTGTGGGTGGTACCGTGGGCGGTTGCGCCCCGGCATTTGTTGCCATGGCGATTGAGGCCCTGGGCGACGCGGCCGTCAAGCACGGCATTCCGCGCGCTGACGCCTATCGCATTGTGAGCCAGATGGTTCTGGGTACGGCGAAACTGCAGCTTGCAACTGGGCAGCATCCTGCGGCGATGAAGGATGCCGTGTGCTCGCCCGGCGGCGCAACCATCAAGGGCGTCGTCGCGCTCGAGGACGCCGGCATGCGCAGCGCCCTGGTCAAGGCCATCGACGCCACCCTTCAGTAAACCTGCCATTTAGGGACAGGTTTATTTTGGCAGGTTTTTCCTGCGGTTTTATCTCTATAGCGAAAAGCGCCCCGCAACCGGGTTGATACCGGTTGCGGGGCGCTTGCATTTGCCCAGATAAAACCGACCAAAATAAACCTGTCCCTAAATGGCAGGTTAGTCCCAGAAGCTGTCTTGATCTTCTTCGGATTTGGGCCCGCGGTCGACGTAGAGCTTATGGGTGCGCTTCTCCATTACAAAGGCAAGAATCGCAAACAGCAGGATGCCGCCGGCGAAAAGGATGGCAAAACCGGTGCGGGTGCCAAACAAAAAGGAAAAAACTGCGTCCATTGGGTGCCTTCTTGCGTAGTTGAGTTGGGTCGTAAACGCTCATAAGTATATACTTGCCCATACATGTACAAGGTTGCAACCTAAATGGAATGTATATCGCCGGAGGATCTAATGCTTGATATCAAGTTTGTTCGCGAGAACCCCGATGCCATCGATACCGCCATGGCTAACCGCCAGACGTCTTGGGATCGCGAGAAGTTCTTTGAGCTCGACGATGAGCGTCGTGCCGTCATCACCGAGGTCGAGGAGCTCCAGGCCACGCGTAATGCCGAGTCCAAGAAGATCGGCGCCCTGATGAAGGAGGGCAAGAAGGACGAGGCCGAGGCCGCCAAGGAGGCCGTGCGCGCCGTCAACGAGAAGATCGACGGTCTGGCCGAGCGCCGCACCGCTCTCGAGCAGGAGCAGTACGACTTTATGGCTCACCTGCCCAACATTCCCTGCGAGGCCACCCCGTACGGCAAGGACGAGGACGAGAACATCGAGCGCCGTCGTTGGGGCACCCCGCGTGAGTTCGACTTCGACTTTAAACCGCACTGGGATCTGGGCACCGACCTCGACATCCTCGACTTCGAGCGCGGCAACAAGCTCTCCGGTAGCCGCTTCACCGTTCTCGGTGGCGCCGGCGCCCGTCTGGAGCGCGCCCTCATCAACTTCTTCCTCGATACGCACACTAGCCGTGGTTTTAAGGAGTGGTGGCCGCCCATCGTCGTCAAGCGCCAGACCATGTTTGGCACGGGCCAGCTGCCCAAGTTCGAGGACGACGCCTATCATGTCTCGGGCGATAACTTCCTGATCCCCACCGCCGAGGTCGTGCTTACCAACCTGCACGCCGGCGAGGTTCTCGATGCCGACACCCTGCCGCGCCGCTACACCGCCTTCACCCCCTGCTTCCGCGAGGAGGCCGGCTCCGCTGGTCGCGACACCCGCGGCATCATCCGCCAGCACGAGTTCGACAAGGTCGAGATGGTCAAGTTTGCCAAGCCGGAGGAGTCCGACGAGGAACTCGAGAGCATGACCGCCGAGGCCGAGTTCCTGCTTCAGCAGCTGGGTCTTCCGTATCGCGTGATTAGCCTGTGCACCGGCGACTTGGGCTTCTCTGCCCGTCAGACCTACGACATCGAGGTCTGGCTGCCGAGCTACAACGCCTACAAGGAGATTAGCTCCTGCTCCAACTGCGGCGACTTCCAGGCCCGCCGCGCCAACATCAAGTATCGCGATCCCGAGAACTTCAAGGGCTCGCGCTACCTGCACACCCTTAACGGTTCCGGTCTGCCGGCTGGCCGCACCATGGCCGCCATTCTGGAGAACTACCAGAACGCCGACGGCACCATTACGATCCCCGAGGTTCTGCGTCCTTACATGGGCGGCCTCGAGAAGATCGAGCCGGTCGCGTAGGTTTGCTGCATAAGCGATTTGCGGGGGCGCCCCTATCCGGGGCGCCTTTTTTGTGCGCGGAGCCTTACCATGTCGCGCGGACAGCTCAATACAAAATACACGAACAAATGTTCTGTATACGCTCGTCTACCTGCTATGCTTTTACTAGATACGAGCGGGAGAAGGGGGATGTGATGGACCTGTTTGATGAGCGGGTAGTTTTATTTGAGAGCGATGAAGGTGGGGAGCACCTGCTAGTTACGTGTGAGCCATCGGGTATGGGTGGCTTGGTGGTGAGGCAAACGAGCGAGGGTCCGTTGACCCAATGGTGCTTTGAGGAGTCGCCACATGTAGTTGAGACCTTTGTGACGCACGAAGGGCTTGCAACACTCGAACGGTTCTATGGAGTCGGGACTTCTAGCCAGGTGGCACGCATGCTGAGTATCTCGTTTGCCGAGTATGATTGCGCCCAGCGGGTGCGCTCGCTATTGAAGGAACTCGGCGTTGGGTTCGATGTGGTTGAAAAGCCGATCGATCGTATGGGAAACGGTGATACATGCGGAGCTGCATGAGGAAAATGGTCTAGAAAAAAATCAAGATTGTGCTTGACTCCAATTAACTAAAATGGTTTCATATGTCTTGCGCTGCGGCGTTACCTCAGCTGGATAGAGGGTCTGACTACGAATCAGAACGTCATAGGTTCGAATCCTATACGCCGCACCAATCGAACTTGAAGCCTCCGGCAACGGGGGCTTTTCTTTTTTGGAAGCCATGCACGGATTCGAACCTCGGTCGAGGCGCGAGCAGCATAATCACCACATCGTAAAATTTTTTCAAATTGTCGCTTGACCCGTCGGGGCCTCGCGTGCATAATAATCCGTGCGTTGCGGCGTTACCTCAGCTGGATAGAGGGTCTGACTACGAATCAGAACGTCATAGGTTCGAATCCTATACGCCGCACCAATTGACTTTAAAGCTCCCGGCAACGGGGGCTTTTCTTTTTTGGAAGCCGTGCATGGATTCGAACCTCGGTCGAGGCGCGAGCGTAAAGAAAACGCGGAGCGTTTTTAGCGAGCGGGCGAGCGCGCCGGCAGGCGGGCGAAGCCGGTGCGGATCCGCGAAGCGGATGCGCGGAATCCTATACGCCGCACCAATTGACTTTAAAGCTCCCGGCAACGGGGGCTTTTCTTTTTTGGAAGCCGTGCATGGATTCGAACCTCGGTCGAGGCGCGAGCGTAAAGAAAACGCGGAGCGTTTTTAGCGAGCGGGCGAGCGCGCCGGCAGGCGGGCGAAGCCGGTGCGGATCCGCGAAGCGGATGCGCGGAATCCTATACGCCGCACCAATTGAGCTTAAAGCCTCCGGCAACGGGGGCTTTTCTTTTACGCCGCCATTCGACCCCAGACACTCGACTGGAATCGTGCGCCTCCGCCCGCGGGAGACTATTTCTTATCGACTCGTGTAAGATTCCGAGTAGATGTCGCGGCCCATCCGCGACCACTCCTTCGCTAGACGACCGATCAGGGTGATATTTCGTGGCAGAGCGTCCGACATACAAGCTCAGGTTTCTCGACCCCAAAAAGCGTTTTCCATCGATGCCAGAGCAACCCGCGGGGCGCTCGTATGGTGTTGTCTGGAAAGTTTTTGGCGAGGATCCTAAAGAGTCTTGCTACGTCGTCGAATTCGTAGGCAAAAGCCACATATCGCTTTTGGGCTACGTGAGCGTGTCAGGTGAGGTCTATAAGGTTGACGGCCCTGTTCAGAAAGTGCCATTGCCCAAGAACCCCGACATGAAATTGGTCCTTGACGAGTCCGATTCCAGTGTTGGCGAGATTTTGGTGCGGGGAGCCAACGGCACAATGCGCGCTTGCGCGCGAACGGTCGGCTCTCCCGAAGGGGCCATGCGTGAGCAGTCCGACCACGAGACATGGAATTCGAGCCGTGCTCTCCCTTATGGCGAGTTTATGGCCTCGATGTTCTTGCGCTACGTGATATTTGCCGACCCCAAAAACGCCCTTGCGAACACGGTACCTGCCGACGAGCTCGATGAGGGTATAAAAAACACCGCCAACAAGATCAAACTCGTAAAGTTGCCCGAGCCGGTCGAGGTGTTTTTGGGCTTTAACACGGCACCGCTCCCCGATGCTATCGAGACGTTGCTCTACCGCGTTGACCATGCCGATAATCCGAGCGGTATCGAGCGTTATGCCGCCGCCCTTATGAGCGAGGTCGATTTGCCCCGACTGCGCACCATCGCTGCCAAGTCCGAGATGGGCCTAGCGCGTATCGACCGCTCAAAGCTGTTCTATCTCAATTTTGATCGTAGCCTGCTGGACCAAGACGAGATTGACATGCTGCTTGCTATCGAGGGTCGTCTTAACCGCCTCTCCGGCATCCTTGAGCGTATTGGGGCGGGGTTGGGCCCCGTTGCCTCGTCGCCAAGCTTTGAGGGCTGCTCGCTCTTTGATCTATGGCATATCAGCAAGACGACAAACGACGTTCCTCACCTGCTCGAAACGCTGTCGAATGACAACCCGTGGGCCAAACCGGGGACGGTTGCGTGTCAGCCGGGTGGCGAGTGGGACGTTCGCACCCGCTTTGCACGTATCGTAGAAGCACTCAACGTGGTCACGCGACTCGACTACATCTATCGAGCGAACGTCGCCGAGGGCATCATGCTGGTTCGATTTGGCCGCACGGTTGTCGATGCTTTGCCGCAGCGCGAATACGATGCTCAAGATGATGCCTGGCGCGAGGTGGATGAGCCTAAGCGCGCAGCATGGGCCACCGAGCACGATGCGCGCATTGCGCTTACACTCGCGGCGGCTTGCTTTGCTTCGGGCGCTCGCATTGCGCGCTGCTACGTTCAGATTGCGGCTCCCGATGGCGAGCAGGGCGAGCGCATCATTGCAACATATTCCTTTGGGCGTGCGGCCTATCTGGCCAATTGCGTTCCCGCCGCTAAGAATTTTGAAAGCATGGATATGGATGATATGCCGTGCAAGCGCATGCTTGAGGCATATGAGTCGGACGCGCCGGATGCGATTGAGCCCGCTGAGGTTCATGCTCGCCCGCGTGACGACCACCGTTCGCTGCCGCCGGCGTTGCGCGACCTGCTGCTTGCCGATACGGCTGATGAGCTTGAGGTTATGGAGGAGGGCGATGACCCGTATGTGGCGCGCGTCGCTGAGTTGCGCGAGCGGGCAAAAGTCGACCGCGCGGGTGCGTTTGAGGGCTTTTCCCGTCTTGTTGAGGAGCTGGAGGCCAAGTGCGCCGTTGCCGAGCTTTTGGCGACAGGACCGGTCCAGACGCTGTTTTGCGACAACCAACTGGTGCGTATGGTGCTGCCGGTAATGGAGGAAGACCGCTCCGTTCGTATTTTGCGCGCTCCCGATGCGCTGTACTTTGCCCAGCATGAGATTTGCAGCTTTTACGCCGATCAGGAGGATTTTGAGCGGGCATTGCCCGAGGTGCGTCATCTTTACGATCTGGCGCGCTCATCCATGCAATCACACTTTGCACTCATCAACGTGCTGGCGCGTCTGGAGCGCTATGACGAGGTCATTGAGGTGGCGCGCCACGGCCTGCGCATTGCCAGTGACCGTTCCTCAATCGGCTACCTGTTCTATCGCCTAGCGTTTGCCTACTGGAACTGCGATCAGCTCGAGCTGGCGTTGGCGTGCTACCGCTTGGTACCGCGCGGCGAGGAGTCGGGTAGCAACGCACTGGAGGAAATGCAGGGCCTTATGAACGAGATGGGTGTCAATGAGCCACCGACGTTCGAGGAAGCGGTTGAGACCATCAGTAAGGCGGGGCTCGAACTGCCGCCGGTGCCCGCCGTGTCCAACCAGCTGGCAGACGCTGCTGTGCAGCTGGTCGATAACGGTTTCTTTTTCCTGGCACGTGTCTGCATCTTCCAAATGTGGCGCACGATGGGAAACGATGAGCTCGGCTCCCTCAGCCGGTCGTTGGGGTAGGAGCGGCATAGAAGGGCTGGACCGCGCTTGTCATCCCATTTGCTCACCATGCCGACAAAACGAAGGGGCTACTGCTACCGGCGTACCGGGAACATTTGCGTATAGATAAGGTATAACGAATTAAGTCGTAGCGAATTAAAGTACGAATTACTGTATCGAGCAGGTTGCCGACAAATTGAATGGAGCCATTTGTATTTGCTCAGGTGGGTGGCTCCAGCAGGACCGGTAAGGTCAAAAGCGGCTAGGTCTGCTAAACCTGTTAAACTCTGCTAAAGTTGCTAAACTTTGTTAAAGTTGTTAAAACTAGCAGAGGAGGGTCGAATGTCGAAAGCCATTAATCCCTTTAAGCCAACGGCGGGCATGAATCCGCCTGAGCTTATCGGACGTGACGCTGTTTTGGATGATTTTGCCGAGGCCCTTGAGAATGGTCCTGGTGCTCCCGATCGACTCATGCGCATCTCGGGCGTCCGAGGCACAGGTAAAACGGTGCTTCTCAATGCATTGGGTGATCTTGCGCGAAAAAAAGGATTCGAGGTTGTTGACGTCGCCTCGAATGCCGGTTTTTGCAGTAGAATCCTCGAGGCTCTACAGCGAAATGTTCGTCTTGAGTCAATGTCGATTTCCCCATCAATTCTAGGAGTCAGCCTTGGCTCCGTTGAGGTATCGAAGTCGGCATCTCATCTGGGCGAGGCAATGTACGATGCCGCGAAGCGCGGAGGTCTGCTCATTACGCTCGACGAGATTCAGGATGCCTCAACTGAGGAAATGCGCGAGCTGGGCAATGAGATGCAGCTTTTGATTCGCCAAGGGGCGAATGTCGCTTTTGCATTCGCCGGCTTGCCAACATCGGTGGATGGCGTGGTGGTTGATGATACCCTTACCTTCCTTCAGCGGGCAAAACATATCGAACTCACTCGTCTCTCCGATTTTGAAGTCGGTGGATCGCTTGAGGATACAATGAGACGAGCGGGCAAGGAGCTCGATGAAGACGCCGCTGAGCTATTAACAAAGGCTTCAGCAGGCTATCCCTTTATGGTCCAGTTGGTCGGATATTACGCTTGGCAGGTTGCTGCGCGCAGCGGGGCGGAGAGCGTGAACGAAGGGTCCGCGCGTAAAGGTATCCAAGCAGCTCTTGATAGCTTTAATGCTATGGTGATTGCCCCGGCGCTGCGCAGGGTTTCAGAGCGACAGTTTCAGTATCTCGCGGCAATGGCTCAATGCGAGGGCGATGAGATTGCCAACGGTGATATCGCCAAGAAGATGGGGTTGCCGGCGAACAAGGTCGGCTCGTATCGTAAACGTCTCATCGATGCGGGGTTGATTGAGCCTGCGGGCTATGGCTGTGTTTCGTTTGCAATTCCGTATATGCGCGACTATTTGTTGGAGGCGGTACGGGAACGGTAAAAATGGAATCGCTCCAAATTCCCTCTTGCCCATCCTCGACTGTTTGGTTACTATAGAACGGCTGTTACGGAGAGCTGACCGAGAGGCCGAAGGTGCTCGCCTGCTAAGCGAGTATGCCCCAAAAGGGCATCTGGGGTTCGAATCCCCAGCTCTCCGCCAGTAAGACTTTAAAGAAGGGTCCCATTTGGGGCCCTTTTTTAGTGCGAAGAACGGGAGCGCGGACTTCAGGCGAGCGCGGAGGGTGTTCGAAGCATGCCTAAACGCTTCAGTTTTCCGCTCATCGTGCTAATGCGTCCTCTGGATTATCTCAGTTCAGGGGACGTTTTCTATTTACTGCATTATTCTGTATTTCTAGCAGTTGTCTATCTGGCCGTAGTTGGCCATGAGACACGATGCTGAAAATCGTAAAGGTGTTACCTTTGGGTCGAAGGTCCGATTCGCCGTTTTGTTGATGTCGCGGCATGGGGAAGGGCTCCGAGGGGATGGAGTAGGAACATGGTAAAGATCGGGCTGCGTAAGCCGAACCTAAAGTCATCACTCAAGGCCCGGACGACTGGCAGGGCGAAACGCGCGGTAAAGCGGGCGATAATCCCCGGCTATGGTAAGAAGGGCATGGGATGGATCAAGAATCCGAAGAAAGCCGCTTACAATGCCGTATACAGTAGGACGACTGTCGGGGTTGGGGATGTCGCTCGTGCCGTCTCTAAATCAGGCGGTCGACGCTCGGCGTCAAGGGCGTCCTCAACATCTGTCCCACCGCACGAGGTCATACCTTTGGCGAAGCCTGAACAGAAATCTCTTGTTCGAGAAATCACGTCGGTTGACAGAGCAAACAAGGCGCTTTTGTTATGCTTTCTTCTCGGATGGTCGGGCGCCCATAGGGCGTATGCGCGGATGTGGGGCAGCTTCTCTCTATATCTCTTTACCTTTGGTCTTTTTGGATTTGGTTGGCTGTTTGATATTGTGACACTACTGATGAGACGCTCCGAGCTAAGGCGTTTCGGCGACAGCGATTCGACTCAACAGCGGGCGCCGTGTTCCGTTGATTCTACATTCGATCGAAATGTCGCCGATTCCGGAAATTGGGAGCAGCGTGGAGATGGGGAGGCTGCGGCTCGGCTAGAGCTTCAACGCAAAAACCGTGCCTATATGGAAGAAAACGGCATCGATGTGGAGATGTTTACCGAGGAAAAGGTCGCGGCGGACGCCTTGCGAACCATTGAGTCGGTATGCCCGTGCATGCTTAGGTTTGACCGAGGCATGAGCGAAGAGGAGCCAAGCATCAGCTTTTGCTCTCCAACAAAGACGGGGAAAATGCCCAAGAATGTCGTCGAGGCCCGGATTTACCATCAGGACGTGAAGCTATTGATGGATTCCCACGGCTTCGAATTGCCGGAGTATGGTGACAGCATCAATGTCATTATCAGCTATCTAGCTGATGGGCGCATAAATAAAGTCGATATCCATGGGTTCCATAATGGCAGCTCCGTTAGTGTCTCCATTCGCAGGCGGAGCGACGATCTTGTTATGACGAGTGCGGGCACCATCGGAGAAACGGGTGCCTGGCAATCGCTGTGTCCTGGGGCAGACCCCTCAACTGGGGATCTGTTCAGGGCCTTGACCAAGGAGGTCGAAAGGATCTACTAGCATGCCCGGCGGACCCGTTTTCAAGATCCGAAAAGACACAGCGAAGGTAAACGGCTAGCAATGTCGCTTTGTTGATTCTGACGCATCCCGTTTAAGAGGTATTCAAAATGAGGCGCCCCGTTGGACGCCTCATTTGGTTCGATGTGATATCGCTTTGGCCCTACACCTCAGGAGCCTTGGCTACGGTCTCGCTCTCGGCTGTGAGCGGGCGGTTGTCGATGCGGCGGCCCAGGCGGTCGAGCTTCACGAGCAGCCACTCGATGGGATTGGGCCCCGTTCCTTCCTCGTCGGCAACCAGGTCCATGACGGCAATCTTGGTGCCGTCCTGCTTCAATGTAACGCTGCCCACCTTATCGCCAACATGCACCGTGCCCGAAAGGTCATCGTAGCTAACCTTTTCGGTCACTTCGCCGGCGAGTGAGAACACCGTTGCCTGCGCGGTGGGGTCGGCAAGCGTGGCGTCGATCGTTTTGTCTGTCCAGTCGGTTTGACTGACACGTGCCATCAGCGGATTTCCGTTGGCGGTCTTCTTTTGCGTATTGGCGATTTCGACCGTTACCTTGTGGTCGTAATACCAACTAGCAAGTGTGGCCGTATCGGCAAAACGCTGGTCGGTGGTGCTGGAGTTCAAGACAACGGTATAGATCTCGTCGCCATCGCGATTGTAGGCGCTTGCAAAGCAGTATCCGGCATCGTCGGTGGTGCCGGTCTTACCGCCGATATTGCCGTCTTGGCCCAATAAAACATTGTGCGTATCCATGGAATGCGAATGATCGGAGCCGTCGGCGCCCGTCACTTCGATCCAGGGATCTTTGCTCGCCATGACTTCGCGAATCGTGTCGTCCTTCATGGCCTCTTGCATCATCAATGCCACATCGTGTGCGGTTGAATGCATATCGCCGGCCCATTCGTCAAAATCCAGCCCGTGCGGGTTCTCGAAGAGCGTTCCCGTGCAGCCGAGCTTCTTGGCCCGCTCGTTCATGGCTTTTACAAACGTAGCGACGGCATCTTTGGTCTTGGGGTCAAGTTTTTTGCCCACGTGTTCGGCAAGCGCGATGGCGGCGTCGTTGCCCGAGGGGATCATCAGGCCGCGTAGCGCTTGCTCGACGGTGAGCTCGTCGCCTTCGAGGAGTCCCGCGGTCGAGTTGCCTACGGTTGCCGCCGCGTTGCTCACGGTGATTTTCTCGTCCATTTTGCAGTTCTCGACCGCGAGGATTGCAGTCATGACCTTGGTGATCGAGGCGATTTTGACTTGCTCGTCGGCGCTACGGGCATAGTAGACGGTGCCGTTTTTACCCATGACAAACGCATTGGAGGCATCGATATCGGG
The DNA here is from genome assembly GCF_052121795.1 of Collinsella sp. LCP19S3_B7. Classification (NCBI taxonomy): domain Bacteria; kingdom Bacillati; phylum Actinomycetota; class Coriobacteriia; order Coriobacteriales; family Coriobacteriaceae; genus Collinsella; species Collinsella sp. LCP19S3_B7. Next base: position 24,458 of record NZ_JBQKDO010000006.1, on the reverse strand, counting down.
CAGGTCTTCGGCTGCAATGCCGCGTGCATCGGCGGCTTTGCCGCAAATGTTATCGGTCGTGAGCACTTGGGCACCGGCGACGGACGGAATGCCGGCGACAAGGGCGACGGCGCAGGCAAGGCCAACGGTCAGCTGCGCGGAACGCTTTACAAGAGGGGTAAGATGCTTCACTGATTTCGCTTTCGACGGGATGGTCTCCTTTGGCTCTAGAGTATATCGTTTACCGGCTGTGTCGCTTGGGGTTTGGCGCGTGCGGTTTATCTTCGTGTCTGAGCGGACGCTTGGGTGTGCACGGTCGATATGATTGCCCGTCGCGTATCGAGGAGGTCCTTACAAACACTTGACAATACCCTCACGACTATATGAGCTGCTATTTTTACTATCGATACTGCTGATTTGATATCGATGTGGAGGTATGCGGTATGACGGCTGCTGCGGCTGTGGGGCCCACGGAGCTCGAGGAGCTAATGGAAGCGCAGGCCGAGGCCGCGCATGAGCGCGAAATTGGGGATGCGACTCGCCCCACGGCAGAGGACCTTGCCACCTCGCCGACGCGCATCGATGTCGAGGGCCTCGACCTGTTCTATGGCGATCACCACGCGCTTAAGGATGTGTCCATCAAGATCCGCGACAAGCAGATTACCTCGTTTATCGGTCCTTCGGGCTGCGGCAAGTCGACGTTGCTGCGTTGCTTTAACCGCATGAACGACGGCATCAAGGACTGCCGCATCGAGGGCAAGATTGCGCTCGATGGTCAAGATATCCTGGGCGATTACGATATCTGCCGCCTTCGCCAGCGCGTGGGCATGGTGTTCCAGCGCCCCAACCCGTTTCCCATGAGCATCTACGACAACGTCGCCTATGGCCCCCGCGGTATGGGTGTGCGCGATCGCGCTGTGCTGGATGAGCTGGTCGAGGATTCCCTGCGCCGCGCTGCCCTGTGGGACGAAGTCAAGGACAAACTCAAGGAGTCTGGTCTGGGGCTTTCGGGCGGACAGCAGCAACGTTTGTGCATCGCCCGTGCGCTTGCCGTGCGGCCCGATATTCTGTTGATGGACGAGCCGACCTCGGCGCTCGATCCCGTGTCGACGCTCGTGGTGGAGCAGCTGGCCTGCGAGCTCAAAGAGACCTGCACGCTCGTGGTCGTTACACACAATATGCAGCAGGCGGCGCGCATATCCGATTCCGTCGCGTTTTTCTTGCTAGGTGAGTTGGTGGAGCACGCGCCCACCGCTCAGCTTTTCAAAAATCCTACTGACCCGCGTACGGCGGATTATTTGACGGGGCGTTTTGGCTGATACCATCTAGTAAAGGTACCTTTAGGATTAAGATGCGGTCATGCCGGCCGCAAAGGGGTTCAACATGATCTATTACGTCGAGGACGATGACAACATCAGGGATTTGACGGTCTATGCACTGCGCAAGCAGGGGATCGAGGCCGAAGGCTTTTCGTGCGACGGTGAGTTTAAGGCTGCCGTGGCGCGACGGGTGCCCGATGCCGTGCTGCTCGATATCATGCTGCCCGATACCGATGGCTTGGCGATTATGCGTCGCCTGCGTGCCGATCGCCTGACGGAGACGGTGCCCATCATGATGCTTACCGCCAAGGATACCGAGCTCGACAAGGTGATGGCGCTCGATGGCGGTGCCGACGATTATCTGACTAAGCCGTTTTCGCTCATGGAGCTTGCGAGCCGCTGCCGCGCACTGCTGCGTCGCGGCGGCATGGTCAAGCAGGCGAGCGATGTGCTCAGCGTGGGCGATATCGTGCTTTCGCCCAGCCATCGCGAGGTGACCGTTGCCGGTGAGCCGCTTAAGCTCACCCTGCGCGAGTTCGACCTGCTCGAGTACCTCATGCGCAAGCCCGGTGTGGTCTTTACCCGCGAGTCGTTGCTGCAGAGCGTGTGGGGCTGGGACTTCGACGGCGGTTCGCGCACCGTCGACGTGCACGTGCAGACGCTTCGCCAAAAACTGGGCGAGCATGCCAGCGCCATCGAGACCGTGCGCGGCGTGGGCTACCGCTTGGCCGAGCCTTCTGCCGGTGACGGTGCCGAAGGTGACGACACCGCGGCCAGCGCATCGGAGGAGTAACCCGTGGTCTTCGCCCCCCAGGGAAAACATACGCTGTCGCACCGCGTTTTTGTAACGATCTTTGTTTGCGCCATGGCGGTTATCGTGGCGTTTACGGTGCTGGGTGCGTTCTTTGTGCAAAACACCTTGGCGGATGCCACGAGTGCCAATCTGGCGCAGGAAACCGAGCTCATTGCTGCCGCCCTCGACGAACAGCAGGAGCCCATCCCGTTCTTGCGTAGCCTCGATCGCGAGGACTTGCGCATTACGCTGATTAACAAGGATGGATCGGTTGCCTACGACAACGAGGCGTCGCCTTCCTCACTGCCCAACCATGGCGATCGCCCCGAGGTCATCGAGGCCTTTGAGAATGGTTTGGGTTCCGCGGAGCGCGCAAGCTCTACGCTCGACGAGATTATGCTGTATCGCGCCGTCGCCCTTGATAACGGCCAGGTTGTCCGCTTGGCGCAAGCCCAGCCTGGCGTTGCGGCGATTTTGCTGTCGATGGTGGCGCCGATGCTGCTTATCGCAGCAGCGGGTGCAGTACTCTCGTTTTTTATGGCGCGTCGTGAGTCCCGTGCAATCATCGCGCCGTTGCAAGAGGTAGATTTGGACCACCCACGCCGTAGCTATGAGCACGCCTATGCCGAGATGGTCCCCATGCTTGAGCGTATCGAGTCGCAGCGCCAGGAACTCAAGCGCCAAATGGCGGTGCTAGCGGACAACGACCGAATGCGCCGCGAGTTCACGGCCAATATCACCCATGAGCTCAAGACCCCGCTTACCGCGATTTCGGGCTATGCCGAGCTTATTGCAAACGGCATGGTTGAGGGCGAGGACGACTTGCGCAACTTTGGTGGCCGCATCTATCGCGAGGCGGGCCGCCTGGCAGCGCTCGTCAACGACATTCTTACGCTTTCCAACTTGGACGAGGCGGAGCGAGCATCCGAGGGCGAGGCGGTGCCCATTGGGTCCACAGAACCCATCGAGCTCTCTCGCGCCATTTTGACGGTGGAACAGCGTCTTGAGCAAGTTGCCCGGCAGTCGAATGTGACCATTGGGCACGAGACGAAGCCCATGGTGATCGAAGGCGTGCCGCGCCTGATTGACGAGCTGATCTACAACCTTGCAAGCAACGCCATTCGCTACAACCGACCTGGCGGTACGGTCACGCTGCGCTGCGGGACCAATGACGAGGGTCATCCGTACCTGTCTGTTGCCGATACGGGTATCGGTATTGCGCCCGAGGAGCAGGGTAAAGTTTTCGAGCGTTTTTATCGCGTGGACAAGAGTCGTTCTAAGGCGCGTGGCGGAACCGGTTTGGGCCTGGCCATTGTCAAGCACGCCGCCCTGTACCATCATGCCAATATCGACCTGTCGAGTGAGCCGGGGGTGGGGACAACCATCACGGTGACGTTTCCCGCACAGCAGAAAGAGCCGTTTGCATAGCGCTTGGCCGCTGGCCTTGATGTAAACGCCGCATCGAGGTTGCCGGTGCGGCGTTATTGTTGCGCAACATTGTTATAAGCGCTGTAGCTTATGTATAGAGTTTGGACATGGGAAAAAGATGCGATAACAAATGGACAGTTTTGTCAATACGAACTCGGGAACTGAAAGGCACGCTGCATGGCCCTTCTCGAATTGTTCCAGCTGTTTAAAAAGCATCTCAAGCTGGTCATTACCCTTCCGGTGGTCTGTGCGATCGTCATGGGTATCGCGTCCTTTGCCATGATGGACAATACCTACACCGCCACGACGAGCATGTACATTCTCGCTAAGACCGACGGCGGTCAGATGAGCTATAACGACCTTTCGGCGAGCCAGATGCTTTCCAACGATATCGCCACGCTGCTCGACAGCAATAGCGTTAAGAGCGGTGCTGCCAAGGATCTGGGCCTTTCCGATCTGGATGATTACAAGATTGCCGTTTCGTCCGAGACCACGACGCGCGTTATTACGCTTTCGGTGACGGGTACCGATGCCAAGGAGACGGCCAAGGTTGCAAGGGCAATGGCCAACTCGGTAAGCACGGTTGCTCAGAATGTTGGCGCCGCCCAGAGCATTAACGTGGTCGATGAAGCCAAGACCCCTGAGTCTCCGAGCGACCCCGAGCGCTTGCTGTATGTTGCCGTTGCGTTCCTTGCCGGCGTCTTTATCGCAATTGCCTACGTTGTTTTGGCAGATATACTCAACATGCGCATCCGCGGTGCCGAAGAGGCAGAAGAGCTCCTGGGTATTCCCGTTGTTGGCCGAATTCCGGCTATGAAAGGTGGTAAATAGGCATGGCTAAGGCGAAGAACACCGATAAAGGGGCCGCTTTGGATATCCAACTTAAGACAGGTTGCTTTGAGGACGCGGCGCTGGTGCGCCGCGCCGTTTTTATGGACGAACAAGGCTATGAAAACGAGTTTGACCAGATTGACGAGGACCCGGGCTGCATCCATGTGACGCTGTATGTGGATGGCCAACTCACCGGCTGCTCGCGCGTGTTTCCCGAGGAGCTGGAGCGCGCGGCAGATGCGGAGGCTCCGGTGCCACCGGCGTGCGACTTGGACGAAGGCGTCGCTGCGGGGGAGACCTACATTATGGGGCGCGTCGCCGTGCTGCCGGCTATGCGTCGTCGCGGGTTGGCAAGCGCGATCGTCGAGGCCAGCGATACATGCGCACGCGATGCCGGCGCTAAACTTATTAAGCTGCACGCGCAGGAATACGTGTTGCCGCTCTATGAAAAGGCTGGCTACACACAAATTGCCCCGGTTGACTACGAAGACGAGGGCCAACCCCATGCCTGGATGGCCAAGCGCGTAGATGGCAGATAGGGACGTTCCTTTTCTGTCGGCAGTTGGGAACACTCCTCGGCAATTGGCGTATCGGAGTGCTCGGACATACAGTTTTTCGATTCCGCATGTATATATGCGCGCTAATGGGTTATAAAATCTAAGTCTGAACATAGCAGGTCTGCGATACGGCTCGGGCAACCGGGCTGTTTTTGCGGACGGGGGTAGCGCGAAAGGACTGCACATGCGTCAATTTAAGACCGAGAGCAAAAAGTTGCTCGACCTCATGATCAACTCCATCTACACCAACAAGGAAATCTTCCTGCGCGAGCTTATCTCTAACGCGAGCGACGCCGTCGACAAGCTCAACTTTAAGAGCCTGCAGGATCCGAGCGTCAAGCTCGACCAGGGCGACCTGGCTATTCGCGTCTCCTTTGATAAAGACGCCCGCACCATTACCATCTCGGATAACGGCATTGGCATGACCGCCGAGGAGCTCGAGCGCAACCTGGGCACCATCGCCCATTCCGGCTCCGAGGAGTTTAAGACCGAGAACGCCGAGCAGCAGGGTTCGGATGTCGACATCATCGGTCAGTTTGGCGTGGGCTTCTACTCGGCCTTTATGGTCGCCAGCCACGTGAAGGTGGTCAGCCGCGCTTATGGCGAGGATGTCGCCCATGTGTGGGAATCCGACGGTCTTGAGGGCTATACCATCGAGGACGGCGAGCGCGCCGAGCACGGCACCGATGTCATCCTGACGCTGCGCGAGAACGAGAAGCTCGACGCCGATGGCGAGGCCGAGACCTACGATCGCTTCCTGACCGAGTGGGGCCTCAAGAGCCTGATTCAGCAGTACAGCAACTATGTGCGCTACCCGATCCAAATGATGGTCTCCAAGAGCCGCCAGAAACCCAAGCCCGAGGACGCGCCGGAGGATTACAAGCCCGAGTACGAGGACTACCAGGAGCTCGAGACCGTTAACTCCATGACGCCGATCTGGAAGAAGCGCAGCTCCGATGTTGAGCAGAAGGACTATGACGAGTTCTACAAGTCTACGTTCCACGACTTTGACGATCCTGCGCGCACCATCAGCTTCCACGCCGAGGGTACGCTCGAGTACGACGCCCTGCTGTTTGTGCCGGGCCGCGCGCCGTTCGATTTGTACAGTAAGGACTACGAGAAGGGCCTGGCGCTCTACAGCTCCAACGTCCTGATCATGGAGAAGTGCGACGACCTGCTTCCCGACTACTATAACTTTGTCCGCGGCGTCGTGGATTCCGCCGACGTGTCGCTCAACATCTCGCGCGAGACGCTGCAGCAGAACCGTCAGCTCAAGGCCATCGCCAAGCGTGTGGAAAAGAAGATTACCGCCGACCTTGAGGATATGCGTGACAACGACCGCGAGGCCTACGAGAAGTTCTTTGAGAACTTTGGCCGTGGCCTTAAGTACGGCATCTATTCGAGCTATGGCATGAAGGCCGATGAGCTCGCCGACCTGCTGCTGTTCTGGTCTGCCAAGGAGCAGAAGATGATTACCCTGGCCGAGTATGCCAAGGGCATGCCCGAAGATCAGAAGGCCATCTACTACGCCGCCGGCGACTCGCGTGAGCGCTTGGCCAAGATGCCCGTGGTAAAGGGTGTGCTCGACCGAGGCTATGACGTGCTGCTGCTGACGCAGGATGTAGATGAGTTCACATTCCAGGCTATGCGTGAGTACGTTGCCGTCGATATGCCCAAGATCTACGAGGACGATGCTGCCCGCGAGGCTGCCGAGAAGGCTGTTGCCGACGGTGCCGAGCCCGAGGTCGAAGATCGTCACCTGGAGCTCAAGAATGTCGCTACCGGCGATCTTGACCTGGCGACCGAGGACGAGAAGAAGGAGGCCGAGGACGCCACTAAGGAGAACGAGGACCTCTTTAGCGCCATGAAGGAGGCACTCGGTGACAAGGTCGAGAAGGTCGCCGTCTCTGCGCGCCTGACCGATGCTCCCGCGTGCATCACCACCGAGGGTCCGCTTTCGCTCGAGATGGAGAAGGTGCTTCAGAAGGGTCCCGAGGGTGCGCCCGACGGTATGCCCAAGAGCCAGCGTGTGCTCGAGCTCAACGCCAAGCACCCGGTCTTTGCCAAGCTCGTCGCTGCTCAGAAGGCGGGCGCTGCCGACAAGATCAAGCAGTACTCCGGCCTGCTCTATGACCAGGCCCTGCTCGTCGAGGGTATTTTGCCCGAGGACCCCGTTGCCTTCGCGGCGGCTGTCTGCGAGCTAATGTAACTTAAGTTACGCGGTTCTACGAACCGCGTAACGGCTCGACGCTGCCCTCAGTTCCGCCGTTCTAACGAACCTATTGGTTCTGCCGTTCTAACGAACGGCAGACCGGTCGACGCTGCAAACGCCCCTAAGCGGCAATCTGACGTTCAATCGTCGGTCGCGTACCGAAGTACGCTTCCCTCCTCTTTCACGTCACCTTGCTCGCTTAGGGGCGTTTTCGCTGACTTATGCTCAACCAGCGACGCTTTCGTGATCCTAAGTAGTCATTGGGGGCGTTCTTGTTTGACTGGTCGTTTAAGAACGTCCCTAATGACTAAAGAACGTCCCCAATGACTAGTTGGGTTGCTAATTTGTGCGGGTTGTGGTTTTGTGACCTGCTGAAATTTAAGATACTGTACAACTGTACGTTAACTCATCTTCGTAGTATATTGCTACCCGCAAAACTCAATACCATTGTGCATCGAGACGTTAAAACGCCTTCGTACAATGGTTATCGATAGTACGATTCGATTCAACGACAGGATGGATGGTCCAAGCGTGAGTCTCGGCAGCAAACTATCCGATGCAAAGGTTTCCTTTGCAATCTTTAAACGCGACATCAAGCGATTGATCGTGAACCCCGTCGCCCTGGTGGTTACCCTCGGCGTGTGTGTTATTCCCTCGCTGTATGCCTGGTACAACATCGTTGCCAACTGGGATCCGTACGGAAACACCCAGGGTATCAAGATTGCCATCGCCAACAACGATCAGGGCACCCAAAACGACTTGGTGGGCGAGCTCAACGCGGGCGATAAGGTCGTCGATCAGCTCAAGGAGAACGATCGGCTGGGCTGGACCTTCGTCGATTCGGCGGCCGATGCCAAAGAGGGCGTCGAGAGCGGTGAGTACTATGCGGCCATCGTAATCCCCAAGAACTTTTCAGATAACCTGGTTTCGATGCTCGACGGCAACTACCATCAGCCCAAGCTTACGTACTACGTCAATGAGAAGAAGAGCGCTATTGCGCCGAAGGTTACCGACACCGGCGCAAGCACCATCGAGGAGCAGATCAACTCGGAATTTGTCTCCACGGCGGGCGAGACTGTTGCCGGTATCGCCAAGGATGCCGGAGTCGATTTAAAGGACAAGGCAACCCAGACCCAGGATTCGCTGGCAAGTTCGGTGTCCGAAGCATCCGATACCTTGGGCGAGGTGCGTGGTTCGATTGGCGACATGAATGCCGCCATCGATAAGACGAGTGGTTCCATTGCCTCGGCAGATGCAGCACTTGCCGGTCTACAGGGTCAGGCGCCGTCGCTGACGCAGGCGATCTCCCAGGGCAACGACCTGCTGGGCGAGGCTCGCGCCACGGCGGGTAATTCCATCACCTCGCTCTCCAAGGCGCTCTCGGAAGGCAGCCTTGCGCTCACCAAAACGTCAGCCTCCGCGAACGCTGCGATTGGCAAGCTGACGGGCACGGTCACATCTACGACCACCCGTATCGACAACTCGCTTGAGTCTCTCCAGGCGACGATCGACCACAATAAGGCCGTTATCGGGCACTTGGAAATTCTCGTTAATGACACGTCGACAGGTTCCGAGGAAATTGACGCGCGCATTGTATCGACCATCGATTTGCTCCGCGAGCAGAATGAAAAACTTCAGAGCATCAAGGATAGTCTGTCTGCGCAGTCGAGCGCCATGGCGAATGACGCCGCGGCTGTCTCGGGTGTCAGCGACGCTATCAATAACGCAATCCAGACCGGTGCGACTAACCTTGGCCAGGCCCAGACGGACCTGGGTCAAAACGCGCTGCCGAAGGCCTCGAGCGCGCTTGATTCATTTGCCGCCGTCTCGGGTGATCTGACGGGAATCGTGTCTGGCCTCACGCCTACTATTGCAAGTGCGCGCGGTACACTTTCGCAACTCAACGCTACGCTCGGTCAGGCCAAGACCACGCTGTCCCAGACCGATGCCTCGCTTGGCAAGGTCCAGGACAAGCTCGCAACCGCCGCCAACGACATTGCGGCGCTGCAGACCTCCGAGTCCATGGGCGAGCTGGCTGATCTGATGGGTGTCGACGTCAATGACGTGGCAGACTTTATGGCATCTCCCGTAGAGCTGACTTCCAAGTCAATTTTCCCGGTCAAGAGCTTTGGCTCGGGCATCGCTCCCTTCTATACCAATCTGGCGCTTTGGGTGGGCGGCTACGTGCTTATCGCTATCTACAAGCTCGAGGTCGACCGCGAAGGCATCGGCAGCTTTACCGCGCGTCAGGGCTACTTTGGCCGCTGGCTGCTACTGGTGATCCTGGGCGCGTTCCAGGCCATCATCGTTACGGTAGGCGATCTGGTGATTGGCGTGCAGTGCGTCAGCCCGCTGCTGTTCGTGCTGGGCGGCATCGCCATTTCGTTCACCTACGTCAATATCATCTATGCGCTGTCCACCACGTTTAAGCATATCGGCAAGGCCATCGGCGTCATTCTGGTCATTGTGCAGATTCCGGGCTCTTCGGGCATGTACCCCATCGAGATGATGCCCGGCTTCTTCCAGTGGCTGCATCCGCTGCTGCCCTTTACCTACGGCATCAATCTGCTGCGCGAGACGGTCGGCGGCATGTATTCGTTCAACTACCTGTTTAACCTGTGCATTCTTGGCGTGTTCTTGATCGTGGCGCTCTTTATCGGCCTGCAGCTGCGTCCGCTGCTGCTCAACCTTAACCTGCTCTTTGATAAACAGCTTTCCACGACCGGTATGATGATTTGCGAGTCCAACGACCTGCCGCGCCAGCGCTACTCGCTGCGCACGGCCATGCGTGTCATGCTCGATTCCGATTCGTACCGTCGCGAACTGCTCGACCATGCGGTGACCTTTGAGCACCGTTACCCCTACTACATCAAGGGCGGTTTTGCCGCCGTGGTGGGCGTCCAGGTCCTGCTCTTTGTCCTGTCGACGGTTCTCGATATCGACAATAACGGCAAGATCATCCTGCTTGTCATTTGGATCATCTCGGTTATTGCCATCTGCGGCTGGCTTATCAATATCGAATATATCCGCGCGAGCCTCAATACCCAGATGCGCATCTCGGCGCTTTCGGATGAGGACTTGCGTCGCGAGATGCGCGAACACACGGCTGCCATTCCTGCCGCCCGCCACATGTTTGGCCTCAACGCCAGCGAGCGTGGTGCCAAGGGCGGCGATCAGTCCACGGGCCGCTTGCCGCATATGGGCTCGCACCATAAATCTCAGGGCAGCGACAGCACAGCCACAAATGATGGAGATACCACCGCGCTTGGCAAGCACTCCAAAGGAGGTGAGGCATAAATGAAGAACATCCTGCATCTGTTTAAGCGCGATGTCCAAAACGTGTCTCGCTCCGTGATCGGCTTGATTGTCGTGATGGGCCTCATTATCGTGCCGTGTCTGTACGCGTGGTTTAACATCGCCGGCAGCTGGGATCCGTACGGCAACACCGGCAATCTTAAGATTGCCGTGGTCAACACCGACGAGGGCTACGAGAGCGATCTGATTCCCGTCGAGGTCAACGTGGGCGAAAACGTAACCGCCACCCTGCGCGGCAACGAGAACTTCGACTGGGTTGTCCTCAACGACCGCGATAAGGCGATCGAGGGCGTTAAGTCGGGCGCGTACTACGCTGCCGTCGTTATCCCTAAAACGTTTAGCGCCGACATGATGACGCTTTTCTCGACTGAGGTGAAGCACGCCGATATCGAGTTTTACGAGAACCAGAAGGCCAACGCCATCGCGCAGATCGTGACCGAGAAGGGTTCGAGCGCCGTTCAAAGCCAGGTTAACGAAACTTTTACCGAGACCATTACGAGCATCGGTCTTAAGACGGTGTCCAGCCTGCTCGATTACATGAGCACCGACCAGGTCAGCAACTTTATCGCCAACCTGTCCTCGACGCTCGGCGATTCGGTCCAGGACCTGCAGGGCGTTCAGGCCAGCGCAACGTCGCTTGCGGGCATTTTGAGCTCCACGTCCGATTCGCTGACGTCGGCGAGCGGTATGCTCCAGCAGACGGGTACCGTCGATGAGTCGACCAAGCAGTTGATGGAGCACGCCAAGAGTGGCATCAATGATTCCAAGGAAGCGCTCAAGGCCGCCAACGATGCCGTTGACGCGGCGATTGACGGAAGCGCGGACTCGTTCGACAATGTGTCTGCCGAGCTCGCGAAGGCGTTCGACACCGCAAACCAGCATGTGGACCTTACGGTGTCCCAGCTCAACGATGCCGCGGCGGCGCTCAATACACGTGCCGACGATATCGACGCCACGGCCGACCAGCTCCGCGGCTTTGCCGAGCAGATCAGTGACGAAAAGCTCCAGGAGAGCCTTAAGTCTGTAGCAACATCGCTGGGCAGGATCGCGGTGGAGTATCGCAACAACGCCAAGGACCTGACGGCAACTGCTAAGTCCCTTTCTGATAGCATGGCCGAGGTCAACAACTCGCGTGACGAGGTCGACCAGGCCATCGCCGATGCCAAGGCCGGTATCGCGGGTGCCAAATCCGATTACGATTCCACGTTCTCGGTTAAGGCCAAGGAGCTCAAGAAGACCGTCTCGGGCATTCTGGACTCGCTCGATGGCATCTCGGGCGATCTGGATAGCGCCGTAGACGGCCTGACCGATGCATCTGGTTCGCTGGCAAAGGGCCTCTCCAAAGCCGCAAAGCTGGTCAACAAGGCTTCCGATCAGCTGGGTGAGGCGTCGGACAAGATCGGCGCGTTTAAGGACGAGCTCGACGGCGCCTTGATGTCGGATGACCTTGCGACGATCAAGACGATGATCGGCAACGATCCCGAGGGTTTGGCCGTGTCGCTTTCCGGCCCCGTCGCGCTCGACCGCAAGCCGGTCTATCCGATCCGCAACTACGGTTCGGCCATGGCGCCGTTCTATACGATTCTGTCGCTGTGGGTGGGCTCGATTGTGCTGGCGGCCATGATGAAGGTCTCGGTTGACGATGAGCTTATCAACGAGCTCATCCCCGTACGCCTGCACGAGATCTATTTGGGCCGCTACTTGTTCTTTGGCGGCTTGGCCTTGCTGCAGGCAACGCTCGTGTGCGCCGGCGACATTCTGTTCTTTGGCATTCAGTGCGACAACCCCCTGCAGTTTGTGCTGGCGGGCTGGGTCGCGAGCCTCGTGTTCTCCAATATCGTCTACACGCTTACGGTTTCGTTTGGCGATATCGGCAAGGCGCTCGCTGTCGTGCTGTTGGTCATGCAGGTCGGTGGTTCGGGCGGCACATTCCCCATCGAGATGACCGGCCCCGTGTTCCAGGCGATCTATCCGTTCCTGCCGTTTACCCATGGCATCAACGCCATGCATGCCGCCATGGCTGGCGCCTACCATATGGAGTACTGGGTTGAGCTGGGTATTCTGGCGAGCTATCTGATTCCGTCGCTGGCCCTGGGTGTGGTCTTCCGTCGTCCGGTCATCAAAGCCAACGACTGGATTATCGAAAAGCTGGAGAGTACTAAATTAATCTAGCGCAACAATGTGAACGCTGACATTGCCGGAGCATCGAGGCTTTTGTGTTCGATACTTTAGTGGGCTGAATTGCGTGGGCTGCTTGATTGTTGCTACAGTTGCGGGGCGTGCCGGGGGTCCGGCGCGTCCCGTTTTTATTTGACCATGAGGCGGCATGCGGTCGCGCGCGTGCGGACACCACGCCCAGACCGAGCGCGAGGATGCCCTATGGCCCATCATGCCGTTATTGAAATCGAAAATATGCCCGATAGCCCTGTAGCCCGCGAAGACCTGGGTGCCGGCGGTGCCTCTCGCGGTGCCGGTGCGCGCTCGCCGCTGTTCTGGAAGGTATTGCTGCTTTCGATAGCGGTCATCTGGGGCTATTCCTTTACCACCATGAAGGACGCGCTCGATACCATTCCGGTGTTCGAGCTGCTCTACATTCGCTTTCTTCCGGCGTCGCTGGTCATGCTTGCCGTCTTCCACAAGCGCATTGTTGCCCATTTCAACGCTCGAAATCTGATTGTTGGACTTGGCATGGGCGCGCTCATGTGGGGTGCCTACGGTTTGCAGACGATTGGCCTGGCGCAGACCACGGCAGGCAAAAGCGCGTTTTTGACGGGCACGTACTGCATCTTGGTTCCGTTTGCGAGCTATGTCCTAAGCGGCGAAAAACTTACCCGTTACAACTTGGGTGCCGCGTTGCTGTGTCTGGCGGGCATTGGCTTGGTGGCGCTTGATAGCGTCGAGTTCAATGTCGGCGATGTTATTACGCTGGGCGGCGCGGTCTTCTTTGCCATCCAGATGGCGGTGGCCGCTAAGTACGGTCGCAAGATGGACATCAACGTCATCACGTTTTGGATGTTTGCGGGCAACGGTGTGCTGTGCCTGATCTCTTCGCTGCCGTTCGAGACCCAGGCGCCTTTATCCGTGTGGACGCCGAGCTTTATTGGCGTGATGGCATTTCTCTCGGTAGGCTGCACATGCGTGGGTTTGCTCATCCAAAACGTGGGCTTGGCGCATGTCCCGGCCTCGACGGGCTCACTACTGCTTTCGATGGAGTCGCCATCGGGCGTGCTGTTCTCGGTGCTGCTGATGGGGGAGGTGCTCACCTCGCGTTTGCTTGCCGGCTTTGCGCTCATCTTCCTGTCGATTATCTTGAGCGAGACGCACTTTGACTTTTTGCGTAAAAAGCCGCGAGCGCGTTTGTAAACAATCTGTTGCGCCGTCCCTCTGGGGCGGCGTTTTTTATGCGTCGCCTTTAAAGTTATGCCTTGCACTTTAGAGTATGAAAGTGCTTGCTGCTAAAACCTTACTGGAGGGCATCTATGGCACCAGCTCTGTCCGATTTCCAACCACAACCAGCGCTTCAGACCTCAGCGGCGGCGCAAGCCGCCATTGGTGACGGTCTGGTCAAAGAGGCTCAGGCTTTTGCCGATGAGCTTGCCGCATGGCGTCACGATCTGCATCGGATGCCCGAACTCGGTAACGACCTCCCACAGACCTCTGCGTATATCCAAGCGCGCCTGAACGAGATGGACATCCCATTTTCCACGCTCGTCGATGGTTCCTGCGTTGTGGGCCTTGTTGGTGCCGGTGCCGCCGCGGCCCAGGGCAATGGCGTCTGCACGGACGAACAGGCCGGTACGGTCGTTATGCTGCGCGGCGACATGGATGCCCTGCCCGTTGTCGAGGAATCCGGCGAGCCCTTTGCATCTACCAATGGCTGCATGCATGCTTGCGGTCATGATATGCACGCGACGGCGCTGCTTGGTGCGGCGCGCCTGCTCAAGGCTCGCGAGGCCGCGCTTGTCGACGCCAATGCCACCGTCAAGCTGTTGTTCCAGCCGGGCGAGGAGACCTTTGAGGGGGCACGTGCTGCCATCGCCGACGGCTTGCTCGAGAACCCGCGTCCTCAGGCGGCTTTTGCCATGCATGTCAACAGCCAGTCGCCGCTTGGCCTGGTGCTCTACGGCAGCCCGGCGCTTTCGGGCGTGTACGGTTTCCGCATCACGCTGCAGGGCAAGGGCGGCCACGGTTCGAGCCCCGAGATCTGCATCGACCCCATCACGGCAGGCGTGCATGTGCACCTGGCGCTCCAGGAGCTTATCGCTCGCGAGGTGCCGGCGGCCAAGGAGGTCGCGCTCACCGTGGGTAAGTTTGCCGGTGGCCAAGCGGCCAACGTGATTCCCGACACCTGCGTGCTCGAGGGAACATTGCGCGGCTTTGACGTTGAGCTCATGGAGCACCTCAAGACCCGCATCGCGGAGGTCGTCAAAGGCGTTGCCACGACTTATCGTACGCCGGCGACTATCGAGACGCTCTCGGATGTTCCCCCGCTCGTGCTCGATGACGATATGACCCAGGCTTCGCTTGGCTATGTGGGTGCGACGTTGCCCAAGGCCGCCTTCCTGCCTCTGTTCCATGCCATGGCGAGCGAGGACTTTGCGCTTATCTCGAGCGAGATACCGAGCGCGTACTTTACGTTCGGTGCGGCTGCGACCGATACGGACGAGCACTTTGCCCAGCACCATCCCAAGGCACGCTTTAGCGATGCCGAGTTGCCGCTCGGCGCCGCGGCTTATGCGGCGGTCGCCCTGGGCTATATCGCCGACCACAAGGAGTAATCCATGTCCCAGCAGCATAAATTCTTCCCCGGTTGGCTCGTCGTGGCCTCCGGCTTTGTCATCATGGCCACGTGTTACACGATTTTCGTTAACTGCATGAGCCTGTTTCAGCCGCTTATCGTGAGCGACTTGGGCATTTCCCTTGCTCAGTACAACATCTCCAACGCCATCTCAACCGTGGTGAGCGTTGTCGGCTCGCTTGTCATTGGCCATGTTGCCGACAAAGTGAGCAGTCGCATCTTGGGTTCCCTTACCGTTATCGCCACCTCTGCCGTTCTTGCCGGGATGAGCTTTGTCGGTGAGTTGTGGCAGGTCTACGTGCTCTTTGCCGTCTCGGGCTGCTTTGCCGTCGCCTCGACCCGCCTGCTCATTAGCCTTGTGACCGCCAACTGGTTTACGGCCAAGCGAGGTCTTGCGATCTCCATAGCACTTTCGGGCTCGGGCTTTGGAGGCGCTGTTCTTTCTCCCACCGTGAGCTCGCTTATCGTGAGCGTTGGCTGGCGTTCCGCCTTCCTGGTGCTCGCGGCTATCTGCATGGTGGCGGCGCTGCCCATCACGGCCTGTTCCTTCCGCACCAAGCCTTCTGAAATAGGCCTTAAGCCGCTCGGCGAGAACCCGGGCGATCCGTCCGTCTCGACAGCTGGCGACAAGGACGAGCACACGGCTCCCGAGGTTAACGTCGGTTGGTCTCGCATCAAGAAGAGCCCGGCGTTTTGGCTGCTTGTCGTCGCCTTTCTCTTTATGGGCCTCGTTAACGGTGCCATCTTGCCCAACCAGGTCACCAACATGACGAGCGTTACCGTCAACGGCGCCAAGATTGTCACGGGCGGTCACGACCCCGTGTGGGCGGGCACTGTGCTTTCGGCCTATATGGTCACCGTCGTTATCGCCAAGATTTCGCTCGGCGTCATTTACGATCGCTTTGGCCTACGTTTTGGCAACGTGTTGGGATCCGTTGCGTGCATTATCGCCTGCGTCGCCCTGTGCTTCCCCGCGACCGATCTTGGTCCCATCGTGGCTGCCGTGAGCTTTGGTGTCGGAACGTGCATGGGCACCATCACGCCCACTATCGCCGCGTCCAAGCAGTTTGGCATGGCCGATCTGGGCAAGGTCACGGGCACCATTACCTCGCTCGAGATGGTCGGCGGCACCGTGGGTGCCATTGTCTCGGGCGTGCTGTTCGATGCCACGGGCTCCTTTGCGAGCACCTGGATCGTGTGCCTGGTGTGTTCTGTGGTCATGCTCGTATTCCTGCTGGCATCCGAGCCCATCGCCGCTAAGCTGCGTGCGAGCGTGGCGGGGGAGTAGCCGCCCGTCGCTCTTTTCTGTTCGCCCCGTGTTCTGTCCGGGGCCGCCTTGGAAGCCGAATGGATGCTCGTACCATCATTCGGTTTCCAAGGCGGCCACGGGTATACAAAATGATCCGTTTTCCTCTGTCCCCAACAGATTGTGTGATTCGAAGGGGGCGGAGGAAAGCGGATCGGCTGCAGCGGCGGCACGTCTGGCCGAACGAGCTCCCATACCCTCGTTCGGTCAGACGCGTCGCCGCGTTTTGTTTTTGTGCCGTATAATGACCACTACCTATGACGCGATACTAAAAGAAAGGTGTTTGCCCATGCAGGCACAGAAGGCGGAGGGAACCCGCGACCTTATCGGCGCCGAGATGCGCGCCTGGCAAAAGATGCAGCGGATCGCTGCCGGCGTGTTCGAGCCGTTTGGCTTTAAGCCCATCGAGACGCCCGCGATCGAGCAGGTGGACGTGTTTGTCCACGGCATCGGCCAGTCGACCGATGTCGTGCGCAAGGAGATGTTCCGCGTGTTTAGCGGCGCCAACCTGGAGCGTGTCTTTACCGAGGGCACCGATGCCAAGCTCAAGCCCAAACAGCGCTTGGCGCTTCGTCCCGAGGGCACTGCCGGCGTGGTGCGCGCCGTCGTGGAGAACAACCTGGTGCCCCAGGGCTCTACGCCGTTTAAGGCCTACTATGCCGAGGCCATGTTCCGCGGCGAGCGCCCCCAGAAGGGCCGCCTGCGTCAGTTCCATCAGGTGGGCATCGAGTGGCTCGGTGCTCCCGATCCGGCTGCGGACGCCGAGTGCATCATTATGCTCATGGAGTTCTACAAGCGTCTGGGCTTCGATCTTTCCAAGCTCCGTCTGCTCATCAACTCGATGGGTGATGCCCAGTGCCGTCCGGCCTATCGCGAGCAGGTCAAGCAGTTCATTCTCGATCACGCCAACGAGATGTGCGATGAGTGCCGCGAGCGCGCCGAGCTCAACCCGCTGCGCGCCTTCGACTGCAAGAACGACCATTGCCGCGAGATCATGGCCGAGGCCCCGCTGATGGGTGACAACCTGTGCGACGAGTGCCGCGAGCATTACGAGCAGGTCAAGCGCTATCTGGATGCCGCCGGCATCGAGTATGTCGAGGATCCCACCCTGGTGCGCGGCCTGGACTACTATACCCGTACCGTCTTTGAGGTCGAGGCCCCCGGCGCCGGCGTCGGCTCCATCGGTGGCGGCGGCCGCTACGACGGCCTGGTCGAGCTCGAGGGCGGCAAGCCCACGGCCGGTGTCGGCTTCGCCGTCGGTTTTGAGCGCGCCCTGCTGGCCCTGCAGGCCTTTGGCAGCGACCTGGGTGCCGATGAGGCTCCGTGCGTCTACGTTGCCAACGCCGGCAAGGAACTGCGTCAGAACGTTTTTGCCATTACGCAGAAGCTTCGCGCCGCAGGCATCGTGACCGAGGCAGACTATCAGGGTCGTTCGCTCAAGGCTCAGTTTAAGCAGGCCGACAAGGTGGGCGCTAAGCTCATTTTGGTCTTGGGCGGCGACGAGCTTGCCGCCGGCAAGGTCAAGGTGCGCGACATGCAGAGCCATGACGAGGTGCTGGTCGATCTGGCCAACGTGGTCGAGGCGGTTCGAGAGCGCCTGTAGCGCATCATTTTGAGCTGCGGGTCCGCTAGCGCGTCCCGCTCGCGGCGAACGATTGTTACGGGGGTGTTTCGCATTTATGCGGAATGTCCCCGTTTGCATATGCCGCCCACCGAGAAATACGACCATTTGGGGCAA
Source organism: Collinsella sp. LCP19S3_B7 (assembly GCF_052121795.1). Classification (NCBI taxonomy): domain Bacteria; kingdom Bacillati; phylum Actinomycetota; class Coriobacteriia; order Coriobacteriales; family Coriobacteriaceae; genus Collinsella; species Collinsella sp. LCP19S3_B7. The sequence goes on along the minus strand of NZ_JBQKDO010000006.1, from coordinate 6,182 downwards.
AAAGCCTTGCAATGCAGAAAATACTTTTGTGTGGTAAAGCGCAATCAGTGTCGAAAGTATTTCTCAAGTGCCTATAATGAATACCGCATGTTACGTGCATAGAAGGAGGAATGGGAGGAAACGTGGCTGAGAACCTAAGCAACCAGTCTGTACCCGAAGCCGCGGCGCGCGTCGCTGCCGTGGTCAACCGCCTCGTTAACCGAATCGGCTCGAATGCCGAGTCCAGGGAGCGTCTCGCCGAGATTGAGATTCCCGAGGAGCTGCGCGACAACCTTGCGCTGTTCCTGCGCCTGGAGCGCCGTGTGCTTAGCGAGTATGATCCCGAGATCGCGGACCTGTTCGACAAGATTCTGTCAGCCGAGATCGTGGCCAATGCCGGCAACCCCGGTAGCCGTGCCGCCGACGAGGCCGTCGACGAGCAGGGCGTGCCCACCGCCGACGAGCCCACTGCTGTGGCGTTTCGCGAGGTCGTCGATTTGATCGACAGCCTGCCGCTCGATAAGCAGCAGGTTATCGTCCGTGCCTTTACGAGCTTCTTCCATCTGGCAAACCTGTCGGAGGAGAACTACCGTGTGACGCAGCTGCGCGAGCGTGAGGCCGGCGCATCGACCGATACCGAGGTCGATCCCGCCAACGAACTTACCGTCGCCTATCACCAGCTGGTGGATGAGATGGGTGTCGAGGGCGCCAACGAGCTGCTCGGCAAGCTTGAGTTCCATCCCGTCTTTACCGCGCATCCCACCGAGGCCCGTCGCAAGGCCGTCGAGGGCAAGATTCGCCGTATCTCTAACCTGCTGGAGGAGCGTCCGCGTCTGGGCGGCTCCGACCTGGTGGAGAACGAGCGCCATATGCTGCAGGAGATCGACGCCCTGGTGCGTACGAGCCCCATCGCGCTCAAGAAGCCCACGCCGGTCGAGGAAGCCGATACCATCATCGACATCTTTGATAACACGCTGTTCGATGTCATCCCCGTCATCTATCGTCGATTTGACGACTGGGTGCTGGGTGACAAGGCCGGTACCGTGCCGCCGCTGTGCCCGGCGTTCTTCCATCCCGGCAGCTGGATCGGTTCCGACCGCGACGGTAACCCCAACGTCACCGCCAAGGTGAGCCGTGAGGTCGCCGCCAAGTACTTCACCCACATGGTGCTCAAGCTCGAGGACAAGTGCCGCCGCATCGGCCGCAACCTCACGCTCGAGGCCACCTACAGCAAGCCGTCTGCCGAGCTCATCAACCTGTGGAACCATCAGGTCGAGATGAGTGCCCGGTACACGGCCCGCGCCGAGCTTATCTCCGAGCACGAGCCGCATCGCGCCGTCATGCTCGTCATGGCCGACCGTCTGAACGCCACCGTACGCCGTATCACCGACACCATGTATCACAGCGCCGACGAGTTCCTGGATGACCTGCGCGTCGTCCAGCGTTCGCTGGCTGCCTGCGGTGCCGTCCGTGCCGCCTACGGCCCGGTGCAGACCATCATCTGGCAGGTCGAGTCCTTCGGCTTCCATATGGTCGAGATGGAGTTCCGTCAGCACTCCGTGGTGCATGCCCGCGCCCTCAAGGACATCCACGAAAACGGTATCCATGGCGACCTGCAGCCCATGACGCGCGAGGTCATCGACACCTTCCGCGCTATCGGCTCCATCCAAAAGCGCTACGGTAAGAAGATGGCACACCGCTACATCATCTCGTTTACCAAGAGTGCCCAGCATGTGGCCGACGTCTTTGAGCTGGCCCACCTGTCCTTCGCACACGAGGAGGACGTTCCCGAGCTCGACGTGATCCCGCTGTTCGAGCAGCTCGAGGATCTCGAGGGCTGTGTTGACGTGCTCGACCAGATGCTTACGCTGCCCGTGGTGCAGAAGCGTCTTGCCCAGACCAACCGCCGCATGGAGGTTATGCTGGGTTACTCCGACTCCTCCAAGGATGCCGGTCCTACCACGGCCATGCTTGCGCTGCACTCCGCGCAGGAGCGCATCGCCAAGTGGGCCGAGAAGAACGATATCGACCTGGTGCTCATGCACGGTCGCGGTGGCGCCGTGGGCCGTGGTGGCGGCCCGGCCAACAAGGCCGTACTGGCGCAGCCCAAGGGTTCGGTCAACTGCTTCTTTAAGCTCACCGAGCAGGGTGAGGTCATCTTTGCCCGTTACGGCAACCGCACGCTGGCTCAGCGCCATGTTGAGTCCGTTGCCGCCGCAACGCTTTTGCAGTCGGCCCCGAGCGTCGAGAAGACCAACACCGAGACCACGCAGAAGTTCTGGGATATGGCCGAGAAACTCAACGCCGCAAGCCACGAGCGCTATCTGGACCTGCTGAACACCGAGGACTTTGCACCGTGGTTCTCGACTGTGACGCCGCTGACCGAGGTCGGTCTGCTGCCGATTGGCTCGCGTCCCGCCAAGCGCGGCTTGGGTGCCAAGTCGCTCGACGACCTGCGTACCATTCCGTGGATTTTCAGCTGGAGCCAGGCACGCATTAACCTGGCCGCTTGGTACGGCCTGGGCACCGCCTGCGAGCAGCTGGGCGATCTTGACCAGCTCAAGGCTGCCTACCAGGAGTGGCCGTTCTTCCGCACCTTTATCGATAACATCGAGATGTCGATTGCTAAGACCGATCAGCGCATTGCCAAGATGTATCTGCATCTGGGCGACCGCGATGATCTGTCCAAGAAGGTCTTTACCGAGATGCAGCTCACCCGTAAGTGGGTCCTTGCCATCGTCGGTGACGAGTGGCCGCTGCAGCGTCGTCGCGTGCTCGGCTGTGCCGTTCGCGTGCGTAACCCCTACGTCGACGCCCTGTCCATCGCCCAGGTCCGCGCCCTCCGCGAGGTGCGTATGAACCAGGACGAGATGGCCGAGGAGAAGAAGGCCGAGTACATGAGCCTGATTCTTTCGACTGTGACCGGCGTCTCGGCAGGTCTGCAGAACACGGGGTAATCGATAGCCCTGCAGTCGTCCGGGCCCTCCATCAGTTTACTTTTAGGCACGTCCTCGGAGATGCAAGAAGCCCTCGCTGCGCACTTCGTGCGGCGAGGGCTTCTTGCGTCCTGCGGAGTGTGCCTAAAAGTAAACTGATGGAGGGCCCTGCGATGTCCGGTCTTCGGCGGATTACTGCTGGGGGAATAATGGCGCGCTTCGCGCGTTTGGAAAGGGCTTCGTGCTGCGGAATGCATTCAGAGGGAAACCCGTAGGGCCCCTTCGTCCTCGGTCTTCTGGAATTAAAGCTGAGGAGAAGAATGGCGCGCTTCGCGCTTAGCGTGGAGTGCGGCGAGGGCTTCTTGCGTCCTGCGGAGTGTGCCTAAAAGTAAACATATGGCGGGCCTTGCGATGTCCAGCTTCGGCGGAAGGCCGCTGGGTGAGGGTGGTGCCTGGGGCGACGTGCAAAAAACGGAGTTTTCAGCAGCCAAAGATCGATGCATAAGGCCATAGCCGGCCCTCGCTGCCTTTGTTGATGATTTTGCAAGACAATTGGGCCTTGGCGATGCTCATATATGGCTGGTTTCTCGCCGCATGTTATCCAGATGGGACGAGTCATGAGGACGATCTACCTTTTGAAAGACTTTTGACACCAAAATCTTATCTTGCGATGCTGAATACTCGCAAAAATGCACGCTCCGGAGGGGGGCTACCATGTTGCGGTTCGAAACCCAATGCGTCATTCTATGCAGTATATTGACCTATTTATGCAAGATAGCTTACACGCGCATGCCACAGGATTGATGTTTGCCTCGGCGCTGCGTAAGCCGCCCTGCCCATAGCTTCTTTGACAGGAGGCCGCGGTCCCTCTTGGGATCGCGGCCGTTTTGTTGTGGGTCAAATATGAACGTTGTGTTAACGACTCGGTGGAAGGTGGCGTTTTTCGGTGAGCGGCGTATCCTTCCAACGGTTTATCTAGTGTGTCAGTTGAAAGGAAGAGGGCGCTCGTCATTGTTTGAATGTGAACTGCCGTTTGACCACAAGACATTGCATCTGGAGCTCGAGGATAAGAACTTCGCGGGTGTGATGGAAGGTCACCAAAACGAGTTTAAGACTGCAAAATCGCAGGAAGAGCTGGTAGAGGAGTCGCTTGCCAACCCTTATGGATCGCCTTCGCTCGAGGAGCTTTGCGCTGGCAAGAAGGATATTGTCATCATTAGCTCCGACCATACGCGCCCCGTTCCCTCGCGTGTGACGATGCCTATTCTGCTGCATCACATCCACTCCGCTGCGCCTGAGGCGCGCGTTCGCATTCTGGTTGCTACGGGTATGCATCGTCCATCGACGCACGAGGAGCTCGTCAACAAGTATGGCGAGGAGATCGTTGCCAACGAAGAAATTGTCATGCACGTCGCGACCGACGATAGCATGATGGAAAAGATTGGCACCCTGCCTTCTGGTGGCGAGTGCATCATCAACAAGATTGCCGCCGATTGCGATCTACTGCTTGCCGAGGGCTTCATTGAGCCGCACTTCTTTGCCGGTTTTTCTGGCAGCCGCAAGTCCGTGCTGCCCGGCATCGCCAGCTACAAGACCATCATGTACAACCACAACGGCCAGTTTGTGAACGATTCCCATTCGCGCGCCGGCAACCTGTGCCACAACCACGTGAGCGAGGACATGTTTGCCGCTGCCGAGATGGCTCACCTTGCCTTTGTGCTCAACGTGGTGCTCAACGGCAAGCACGAGGTCATCGGCTCCTTTGCCGGCGACATTCACAAGGCGCACGAGGCCGGCTGCGAGTTCGTGAAGAGCCTTGCCGGCGTTGAGCCCGTCGAGTGCGAGATTGCCATCACCACCAACGGTGGCTATCCGCTCGATCAGAACGTCTATCAGGCCGTGAAGGGCATGTGCGCTGCCGAGGCCACACTTCCCGAGGGCGGCGTGATCATCGATGTCGCCGGTTGCGCCGACGGTCACGGTGGCGAGGGCTTCTATCACAACATCGCTGACAACGATCCGGCAGAGTTTGAGCGCGCCTGCATCGACCGTCCTAAGGACGAGACCCTGCCCGACCAGTGGACGAGCCAGATCTTTGCCCGCATCCTGGCGCATCACCCTGTGATCATGGTCACCGACCTGTGCGATCACCAGATGCTCAAGGATATGCATATGACACCGGTCAACACCCTCGAGGAGGCGCTCAAGCTCGCCTTTGAAATGAAGGGTGCCGATGCCAAGGTGGCCGTCATTCCCGATGGCCTGGGCGTTGTCGTCGCTCAGCACTAGCGCGCGGCCTAAACGAATCGTTTGTAACCGACAAGAAAGATAAGGTTTTATGCTTACCAAACTCCTCTGCGAATTCGGTGCAACGGCCCTCATGATCATCTTTGGCGTGGGCGTACACTGCGATACCGTGCTTAAGGGCACCAAGTATCAGGGCTCCGGCCACATGTTTGCCATCACCACCTGGTCTTTTGGCATCTCGGTCTGCCTGTTTGTCTTTGGCGGCGCCGTGTGCATGAACCCGGCTATGGTGCTTGCCCAGTGCATCGTCGGTCTGGTGCCGTGGAGCAGCTGCATCCCCTTCATGATTGCCGATATGCTCGGCGGCTTTGTGGGCGCCGTAATCGCTTGGTTTATGTATACCGATGAGTTCAAGGCTTCCGAGGGCGTCGTCGACCCCATTGCCCAGCGCAACATCTTCTCGACCAACCCCACCACCGAGGGCACGAACTATGCCCGCAACTTCTTCTGTGAGGCTATCTGCACCTTTGTGTTCATCAGCGCCATCCTTGCTGCCGCTAGCCGCGCCGGCGAGAACGTTCTAATGCTCGCTATCTGCGTCGGCCTGATCGTTTGGGCCGTTGGCATGGGCATGGGTGGCATCACCGGCTTCGCCATGAACCAGGCACGCGACCTTGGTCCTCGCATGGCCTATCAGGTGCTGCCGATCAAGAACAAGGCTGACAACAACTGGAAGTACGGCCTGCTCGTTCCTGGCATCGCTCCGTTTGTCGGTGCCGCTCTGGCCGCGCTGTTTGTGCACGGTTTCTTGGGCATGTTCTAGTCCAAGGCCACATAGTTGTCCGCTGGCCGCATGGGGTAACTTCCCAGCACGTCCTCGGACATGAAAGAACCCCCGCTGCGCACTTCGTGAACTGCCTCCCATTTCTTGGACATGAGAAATGGGAGGCTTTTTATGCGTGTCGACTTGAGGGTGAAGCACGACATCGTGGCCAGGAAGGCGGCGATCGGGCTCTTCGA
>NZ_JBQKDO010000005.1:0-122711 GCF_052121795.1 Collinsella sp. LCP19S3_B7 | reverse complement strand
CACCGTCGAGGGCGACCTGCCCAGCTCCCTCGCGATCTCCCTGCACGACGCCCTGCGCTCCAGCATCCTCTGGACCGTGTCCCGCTCGTGCCTCGTGAGCCTTCCGTAGGCCCTCGGGACCGCCCTTGCGGAGCCGCTTTTCTTCTTTCCGGACATACCGTCCTCCGATCTCCCGGGGCCGGCCGATCCGGCCCTCAGGGTATCGGGTTCCCACATTCATCCGTACATGTGCGGATGAATGTGGGAGGTGTTCGGATAAAGTTGATAATCAAGGCAATAGCAATGATTTCGCTATTGCATCTTTTGCTTGCATTTGCCTTAATAAACCCTATATTAGAATAAGGAGCAATCGTATCTTTTTACCAAATCTGAGCAAGCGCATGCATGTCCCAGCTCAGATTCAAAAGACTTTGAAAGCGAGATGCCATGAGCAAATGCTCATGTACGGTAAAGAAGCAAGCAACCGAAAACAATAGATAGACCGCCAGCACTACACTATTCCGAACCAAAGACCAAAAGATAAGCATTTTGAGAAAATCTAAACTTTTGGATTTTCCTACAATGCCGACTACGGCGGAATCCCTCCCACTCCTTATATATTTCTTTCTGTATACATTGAATTTGTATTTAGTAAAATGCAGACAACACCACGGATCGGCTTTTGGCTGGACAATTCCAACCAAACACCGCAGCAGACAGTAGAAACCATTCTGAACGTTAGGAAGCCGGTATGATTGTTACATATAAGGGGAAGAAAAATTTCTTTTAGATACTTGTTTTCCTAAAACTGATGTGATATAATAATTCAAGTCCAGAAAAGGAGTAAAAAATATGCGGCAAGGTATTCTTAAATAAAACTATAATCAAATAGTGGGAACAAAGGATTATGATAGTCCCTTTTGTAGGGGCTTAGTTTTTTGTACCCAATTTAAGAATACTTTTGCCTTATCAATTTTGACATATCCCCAAAAACAGCACTCACAAACAGGTGTAGGCTGTATATGTGTATGTCCGCAAATTATCATCCCCAGTGGTAAAAGTATTTTACTGCTGGGGATTTTTATGCCCTTCGGGGCAGTAAAGGGAGGACAATCACATGAAAATAATCAATATTGGAATTCTTGCCCATGTAGACGCTGGAAAGACAACCTTGACGGAGAGCCTGCTATATGCCAGCGGAGCCATTTCAGAACCGGGGAGCGTCGAAAAAGGGACAACGAGGACGGACACCATGCTTTTGGAGCGGCAGCGTGGGATTACCATTCAAGCGGCAGTCACTTCCTTCCAGTGGCACAGATGTAAAGTCAACATTGTGGATACGCCCGGCCACATGGATTTTTTGGCGGAGGTGTACCGCTCTTTGGCTGTTTTAGATGGGGCCATCTTGGTGATCTCCGCTAAAGATGGCGTGCAGGCCCAGACCCGTATTCTGTTCCATGCCCTGCGGAAAATGGACATTCCCACCGTTATCTTTATCAATAAGATCGACCAGGCTGGCGTTGATTTGCAGGGCGTGTATCAGTCTGTTCGGGATAAGCTCTCCGCCGATATTATCATCAAGCAGACGGTGTCGCTGTCCCCGGAAATAGTCCTGGAGGAAAATACCGACATAGAAGCATGGGATGCGGTCATCGAAAATAACGATGAATTATTGGAAAAGTATATCGCAGGAGAACCAATCAGCCGGGAAGAACTTGCGCAGGAGGAACAGCGGCGGGTTCAAGACGCCTCCCTGTTCCCGGTCTATCATGGCAGCGCCAAAAAGGGCCTTGGCATTCAACCGTTGATGGATGCGGTGACAGGGCTGTTCCAACCGATTGGGGAACAGGGGAGCGACGCCCTATGCGGCAGCGTTTTCAAGGTGGAGTATACAGATTGTGGCCAGCGGCTCATCTATTTGCGGCTATACAGCGGAACGCTGCGCCTGCGGGATACGGTGGCCCTGGCCGGGAGAGAAAAGCTGAAAATCACAGAGATGCGTATTCCATCCAAAGGGGAGATTGTTCGGACAGACACCGCCCACAAGGGCGAAATTGTCATCCTTCCCAGCGACAGCGTGGGATTAAACGACGTATTGGGGGACAACACCCGGCTCCCTCGTGAAAGGTGGCGCGAGGACCCCCTCCCCATGCTGCGGACGACGATTGCGCCGAAAACGGCAGCGCAAAGAGAACGGCTGCTGGACGCTCTTACGCAGATTGCGGATACTGACCCGCTTTTGCGCTACGAGGTGGATTCCATCACCCATGAGATCATTCTTTCTTTTTTGGGCCGGGTGCAGTTGGAGGTTGTTTCCGCTTTGCTGGCGGAAAAGTACAAGATTGAAACAGCGGTGAAGGAACCCACCGTCATTTATTTAGAGCGGCCGCTCAAAGCAGCCAGCCACACCATCCATATCGAGGTGCCGCCCAACCCGTTTTGGGCATCCATCGGACTGTCTGTTACACCACTCCCGCTTGGCTCCGGTGTACAATACGAGAGCCGGGTTTCGCTGGGATACTTGAACCAGAGTTTTCAAAACGCTGTCAGGGATGGTATTCGTTACGGGCTGGAGCAGGGCTTGTTCGGCTGGAACGTAACGGACTGTAAGATTTGCTTTGAATACGGGCTTTATTACAGTCCGGTCAGCACGCCGGCGGACTTCCGCTCATTGGCCCCGATTGTATTGGAACAGGCATTGAAGGAATCAGGGACGCAACTGCTGGAACCTTATCTCTCCTTCACCCTCTATGCGCCCCGGGAATACCTTTCCAGGGCTTATCATGATGCACCGAAATACTGTGCCACCATCGAAACGGCCCAGGTAAAAAAGGATGAAGTTGTCTTTACTGGCGAGATTCCCGCCCGCTGTATACAGGCATACCGTACTGATCTGGCCTTTTACACCAACGGGCGGAGCGTATGCCTTACAGAGCTGAAAGGATATCAGGCCGCTGTCGGTCAGCCGGTCATCCAGCCCCGCCGTCCAAACAGCCGCCTGGACAAGGTGCGCCATATGTTTCAGAAGGTAATGTAAAGATACATAATCGTCAAGACGGCAACAATCAGAAGTTATGGAGGGTAACGGGCGATCATACGGCAACAGTGCTTGGCGCTGCTCTGACCGGAACGGGTGTACTTGCATTGGCAGCTGCAATCTGCGCGCGCAAAAGAAAGCGCATCTGATAAAACTGGACGCTCTCATTTCGCTTGCCGCAAGAAGTCGGTACCGCGCGGGTGCGAACTGCGGCCCAAACTTAGACGGCTCAATAAATAAATAAGCTGCAAGGGACTGGTCCCGGATTTTCTCCGGGGTCAGTCCCTTCAATTTGACCCGACCCCTCCGAGCGTTTCAGTGGGTTGCGTAGGCGTCGAGGTCAGTCATCCCTAAAGGGCCCGAAGTCGAATCACGTCCGCTCCGATCCCGTCCTCGATATGACCGAAGGCCTGTTCCGCCGGCTCGCTATCCAGGTAGTTGTCCTTGACGCCTATTCCGAAGGAGGCATGCGAGCGATATCAAGTCGTCGCGATTCCCAATGCTCATCTTGACCGCCTGCCATCTGGGCAGGCGGCGCAACCATGGCTCCCTTGTTGGTTTTCGACGTTGTATAAGGCAATCGCAATCGTCTTGAGCTTCTTTAGGGAACTTGAACAAGAGATATGGCCTGCTGGCGATTGATTAAGTCCATACGTTTTGGTTACAAGAAAACACACTGCGCGCCTGCAGCATGAAGAAGAGGGAATCCATATGAATATCGTTGTATTGAGTGGTAGCCCGCGCAAGGGCGCCAATACCGACATTATGGTCGAGGCGTTTGCCGAGACCGCGCGCGAGGGCGGCAATACGGTCGACGTCGTCCGCGTTGCCAGCAAGAAAATCGCTGGTTGCCTGGGGTGCCAGTATTGCTTCGCCCACGAGGGCAATTGCGTGCAGAAGGATGACATGGCCAACGTGATCGAGTCGCTGCAAGACGCCGACATGGTCGTCTTCGCTTCGCCAATCTACTGGTTCGATATCACCGCGCAGGAGAAGGCCGCCATCGACCGCCTGTACGCCTTCGGTGCTACGGGCTTCCCGTTCACCAAGACGGCCGTTTTGCTCGATAGTCACAGCGAGGGCGTCTATGATGCGGCGATCGCTATGTACAAGTCAGCCTGCGCGTACTGCAAGTGGGAGAACCAGGGCATTGTCACCATCAGCGGTATGACCGAGCACGACAGCATGGCATCGTCGCCCAAGTTGGAAGAGGTGCGAGAGTTCGCCCGCAAGCTCGCCTAAGACAAGAAGAACGCATGGCAATCGGTGTTATTTGAACTGCTTGCCGTCCTTGCCAGGTGAATCGTTGATTGCCATGCGCCGTTGCCCTTGCGGACAATCTCGGCGTGCTAGGAGGCCTTCTCACTCAGGAACTCCCTGAATGCGGGGATGTCAAAGCCAACGAGACCACGCCCGCGCTCTCCGATGACGCCGTCCTCGAGGAGACGGCGTTTATATTGGCTTGCATAGTTGCCGGCAACGCCCATGCGTTTGGCTATCTCCGAGACCCTGCTGGGGCCAGAGTCGGGCAGCATCGCGAGCAAAAACTCAATGTCTTTATCGGAAAGCTCCCGATAGGTCGTTTCGAGAATTCGATCGCGCAGCTCCATACGGGCAAGCAGAGAACCCTGCTGGACATCAGGTGCGCTGATTTTGGGCGAGTTCTCCGAAACATCCCATGTGCGATATCCGACGAGCTGCATCATGTAGGGGAATCCGTCGACGGCCTTCACAGCATCCTCGAGCGCTTCTGGTGTGATTGAACGTCCTCCGGCCTCAACAGTTTTGCGAAACGCGTTTGCAATTTCAACGTCAGTGATTCGTCCTAACTGATGATATTGGGAACGCCTGAGGAACGAGACGGAATCGTTACGCAGCAACGCCGATACTTTGTAGGGCAGTCCTGCCATGAGTAGGGCAACTTTTTTACCTTCGCGTACAAAGTGCTGGTAAACAGAGGCAAATTGAAGCATTTCTTCGAGATCGACGGTGACTTCATCGATGGTGATGAGAAGTCCGATGTCATGTTTTTCGAGTTGCTTAAAGATACCATTCATGCGTGTGCGCCAGTTGCCCTGGGCCTCTTGAGCATATGTCCAATCGATGCCCACTGGACCAATTTGAACGCCGTTTATGCGCGCGTGAGGCTGTGAGAGATAGCTGTCTGCGGCTTCTTTGGTTCGCTCGATAATATCTTCGAGCATGCCTGGCATGGCGGAGACATTTGCTGCGATCCAGCCGTGTTCAAGCGCCGTTTCTGAAAGGAGCGAGAGAAGCGCCGTCTTGCCCGTTCCCCTTGCTCCCGTAATAATAGTCGACAGGTTGGGATCTCCCGGGCCGTTGATAAAGCCACGGTTGATGTCGCGCAGGATATGCTCGCGACCCGCTAGAAAGGGAGGGACGCTTCCAAATGTTGGGGTAAAGGGGTTCTTGCTGTACTCCATGGTAGCTCCTTTGCAAGTTTTGCTAATTTTTGCAAGTTTTGCTAACTTTTGCAAGTTTTGCTAACGACAGACCAAAGGGCATCGAAGCAGTGGCGCTGACATGTTTTACGCAGAAAAATAAGCAGAAATCAATTTATCTGCGTTAAAAAATAGTTGAGAAGAAAAACGACGAGTCCCGGGCGCAATGCCGTTGCGTTCCGGGCCTCGTCGCTTTGCGAAGTGTCTAACGATCTCGTTGCCGTCGTCCTAGTCAAACAGACTCGGCATGTCGTTTTCTTTCATGAGGGCACCGGCGGAGGGGAGGCTCTGCGCGGTGAACTTCTCGGCCGAGACGCCGGCGCCAAGAATCCCCTCGGTCGTGTCGACGGTGGTGACCGAGCGGCCCTTCTTGGCCGTAAAGGCCTGGACGCCCTGCGTGTTGGTGGTCGTCTTGGTCTTGAGCAGCGACGTGTTGAAGTTCATCAGGCGGTAGTCGCTCGAGACCAGCGCGATGTCGCGGTCTTCCTTGAGCACCTGTGCATACAGCAGTTTGCTGCCGCCGTAGATGGCGTTCTTGAGGCGCTTGCGGTTGGTCTTGGTAACGTATCCAGAAAGCGCGACGCGCACCACGCGGCCGTTCTCAAAGACGAACAGCACGTCGGCCTTGTAGTCCTCGGGGTCGATGACCCAGATCACGCTCTCGTCGGGTTCCATCTCAAGATCGGTGGGCAAGTACGAGCCCAGCTGGGCCGACTTGGTGTCCTCAAACGCTGCGACCTTGCACTTGTACACCTGGCTCTTGTTGGTAAAGACCAGCAGCTCGTGCGTATTGGAGGACGGGAACTCGATAAAGGGTTTGTCGCCGTCTTTGTACTTGAGCGTGGCCGCCTTCTTGAGCACGCGGTCGGTCATCTTTTTGAGATAGCCCTCGCGCGAGAGCATGATGGTCACCGGGTACTCCTCGACCTCGGGCTCCAGGCTTACCTCGATGACCTCGTGGGGCTCAATCCTGCCCGTGCGGCGCGGCATCACGTACTTCTTGTTGACCGCAGCCAGCTCGTCGCTGATGACCTTCTTGATGTTCTCCTCGCTGGAGAGGATCTCCTCTAGCTCGGCAATCTCGCCCTCAAGCTTAGCGATGTCCTTGGTGCGGTTGAGGATGTACTCCTCGTTGATGTTGCGGAGCTTAAGCTCGGCAACAAACTCGGCCTGGGTCTCGTCGATGTCGAAACCCTTCATAAGGTTGGGCACGACCTCGGCCTCGAGCTTGGTGCCACGGATGATGGCGATCGCCTTGTCGATGTCGAGCAAGATCGCCTCGAGGCCGTGCAGCAGGTGCAGGCGCTCGGACTTTTTGCCCAAGTCAAAGTTAATGCGGCGACGCGTGGACTCAATACGCCACTTGACCCACTCGTGCAGGATCTGGCGTACGCCCATAACGCGGGGATAGCCATCGACCAGCACGTTAAAGTTGCATGAGAACGAATCCTGCAGCGTAGTCGAGCGATAAAGCTTCGCCATGAGCTTGTCGGGGTCGACACCGCGCTTAAGATCGATGGCGATACGCAGGCCCGAGAGGTCGGTCTCGTCGCGGATGTCAGCGATCTCCTTGACCTTGCCCTCTTTGGAGAGCTTGACGATGCGATCGATGATGACATCGGTCTTGGTGGTGTAGGGGATCTCGTAGACCTCGATAATGCGCTCTTCGGGAATCCAGCGCCAGCGGGAGCGGATCTGGAAGCTGCCAAGGCCGGTCTCGATAATCTTTTCCATCTCCTCGCGGCGGTAGATAATCTCACCGCCGGTCGAGAAGTCGGGCATGGGCATGTACTCGAGCAGATCGCAGTTGGGATCCTGCAGGTAGTGCATGGTGGCGGTGCAGACCTCGTTGAGGTTGAAGCCGCAGATGTCAGACGCCATGGCGACGCCGATGCCCTTGTTGGCCGAGACGAGGATGTTGGGGAAGGTGGTAGGCAGCAGGCGCGGCTCCTTCATGGCGCCGTCGTAGCTGTCGACAAAGTCGACCGGGTCCTTGTCGATGTCTTTGAAGATCTCGGCACTGATGGGGGCGAGCTTGGCCTCGGTGTAACGCGAGGCAGCGTAGCTCAGGTCGCCCGAATAGTACTTGCCAAAGTTGCCCTTCGACTCCACGAAGGGGGCGAGTAGCGCCTCGTTGCCGGTGGCCAGGCGCACCATCGTCTCGTAGATCGCGGCGTCGCCGTGCGGGTTGAGCTTCATGGTTTGACCCACGATGTTGGCGCTCTTCTGGCGCTCACCTTTGAGCAAGCCCATCTTGTACATGGTGTAGAGCAGCTTGCGGTGCGAGGGCTTAAAACCGTCGATCTCGGGGAACGCACGCGAGACGTTGACGCTCATGGCGTAGGGCATGTAGTTGACCTCGAGCGTCTGCGTGATCGGCTGATTGGTGACCTCGGAGTGCAGGCCGATGACGTTCTCGGCGTTGACCTGCTTTTTCTTTGGCTGGTTCTTCGTCTTCTTCTTTGCCACGATTTCCTCTTGAACTTCTTATGGGCCGTCGTTATCGATTTGCTGCTACTGCAGGTCCAGCTGGTCCAGGTATTCCTTGCCGTGCTCCGAGATATGGCGCTTGCGGCCCGCCTCGTCGCTGCCCAGCAGAAGGTTGAACATGGTCTCCATCTTGGTGACGTCTTCGGACTCCACCTTGATCAGACGACGCGTCTCGGGGTTCATGGTGGTGAGCCACATCATGTCCGGGTCGTTCTCACCAAGACCCTTGGAGCGGTTGATGGAGCACTTCTGGTCGCCGATCTCCTTAAGAATGCCGTTCTTCTCGAGCTCGGTGTAGGCAAAGTAGGTCTTTTCTTTGCAGTTGATCTCGTAGAGCGGCGACTCGGCGATATACACGTAGCCTTCGTCGATAAGCGTGGGCACCAGGCGATAGAGCATGGTGAGCACGAGCGTACGGATGTGATAACCGTCGACGTCGGCGTCCGTACAGATGATGACCTTGTTCCAGTTGAGGTTGTCCAGGTCAAAGGCACCGAGGTTCTTGATGCGCTTGTCCTTGATCTCCACGCCGCAGCCCAGCACGCGCATGAGGTCCATGATGATGTCGGACTTAAAGATGCGCGGATAGTCCTCCTTTAGGCAGTTGAGGATTTTGCCTCGGACGGGCATAACGCCTTGGAACTCGGCATCGCGCGAGGTGCGAATGGCGCCTGCTGCCGAGTCGCCCTCTACGATGTAGATCTCGCGGCGGCTCTTGTCCTTGGAGCGGCAGTCGATGAATTTCTGCACGCGGTTGGCCATGTCGGTCTTCTGCTGCAGGTTGGTCTTGATGCTCTGGCGCGTCTTCTCGGCATTCTCGCGCGAGCGCTTGTTGATGAGCACCTGCTCCATGATCTTGTTGGCGGCATCTTTGTTCTCGATCAAATAGGTCGAGAGGCGCTCCTTAAAGAATGCCGTCATGGCCTGCTGGATAAAGCGGTTGTTGATGGCCTTCTTAGTCTGGTTTTCGTAGGACGTCTGGGTGGAGAAGCAGTTGGTCACCAGCACCAGACAGTCCTGGACATCTTGCCACTTAATGCCGCTCTCGTTTTTGTTGTATTTGCCCTGTTGCTTCATGTAGGCATCGATGGCGCTGGTCAGGGCGCTGCGGGCCGCCTTTTCGGGTGAGCCGCCGTTCTCGAGCCAGGAGGAGTTGTGGTAGTACTCCTGCATCGTGAAAGTGCGCGAGAAGCACATGCAAGCAGTGATTTTTACGTTGTAATCGGGCAGATCCTCGCGATCGCGACCGCGACGGTCGGCCTCGATAAAGAAGGGCTCGGTAAGGTAGTCGGTACCGACCTTCTCGAGCACGTAGTCCTCGATGCCCTTGGGATAGCAGAAGTCCTCTTCGGAAAACTCGCCGTCGTCGCCCTCGATGCGCAGCCGGAAGGTCACGTTGGCGTTGACCACGGCCTGGCGGCGCATGGTCTCGCGATACCAATCGTGGGGGATGCTGATGGAGGTAAAGACCTCAAGATCGGGGCGCCACTTGATAGTGGTACCGGTGCGGTCCTCGTCGCTGGGCTCAACCTCGAGTGCCTTCTTCTTGGCGCCGACGACCTTGCCCTTCTTAAAGTGCAGAGAGTACTTGTTGCCGTCGCGCCAAACCGTGACGTCCATGTATTCGGAGGCGTACTGGGTTGCGCACGAGCCCAGGCCGTTGGTGCCGAGCGAGAAGTCGTAGTCGCCGCCCTGGTTGTTGTTGTACTTACCGCCGGCGTAAAGCTCGCAAAAGACGAGTTCCCAGTTAAAGCGCTTCTCGGAGGGGTTCCAGTCAAGCGGGCAGCCGCGGCCGTTGTCCTCTACCTGAATGGAGCCATCGCGAAAGGCGGTAAGGGTGATGAGCTTGCCGTAGCCCTGGCGCGCCTCGTCAACGGCGTTGGACAGGATCTCGAAGGCGGCATGCGCGCAGCCGTCGAGCCCGTCCGAGCCAAAGATGACGGCGGGGCGCAGGCGTACGCGCTCCTCGTCCTTGAGCTGACGAATACTGTCGTTACCATAGTTTGCGGTGTTCTTTGCCATGCTCGCTCTCTCGATGCTCCTTTGCCGCGTTTTAGTCATATAGATAGTCAAGGTAGCATAGCCCAGCCCTTGGGCGATTCCAACCAACACGAAATCCATCGAACAATCGTTCGGAGTTCGATGGGGATTCGTTTACTCGCACAAAACCGAGTCGGTTTTGTGTGAGTAAGTTTGAATAGCGAACCGAAGTTGTAATGTCCGCATAACGATGACGAATGAGCCGAGTCGGCGTCTCTCACAAAAGTAACTAGGAGCTAGCGGGGCCTATCCGAATTGACCTCATTGGCGGTATCGGCTTCGAGCGCCGTGCGGCGGGCGCTGTAGGCGACGAGGCCGGCGCCTGCCGCGGCGAGTGCTGCAGCGGCTGCCGTAAGGGGAGCGCATGTATCGCCCGTGCCCGCAAGCGCGCCCGCTTTTCCGGGGCGCTTGCTATTGTTGTGGTCCTTGCCGCTGCTGGAGCTGCTTCCGCCGGAGCCGCCGCCCTTGTCAGTACCGCCGCCACTCGAGCCGCCACCGTCGTCCGCCGTCATCGGTGCATCGTGAAGCCCCGTCGTATCCGCGCTGTCGCATACGCCGACCTGAACTTCTGAGCGTTCGCATGCCGCGTCGGGCACATGAAGCTCGTGCAGTACGGCACCCAGCGCCGAGTTTGCACCCGGCCGAATTTCCTCGAGCGTTACGGGATCGAGCGCCACCAGATTATGCGCCTTCGCATACAGCGTTACGCGTTTGCCCACATCGTCGCTCCAGCTCTCGGGGATGGCGAAGCTCATGCGGAACTGTGCCGTGCAACCCGGTGCCAGCACGGCGTTGCCGTTGTCGGCTACCAGCGGGTGCGTTGCAAAACGTGCGCCCAGCGTCTCGAGCGCGTACTTCACGTGTGCCATGTCTTTGGCCGAAGCATCCTCGGCAAGCTCTGGATCGTTGATCGAAACCATGCGTGCGTTCAGTCCGAATCCGATGGATGCGCTGGAGAACGGCTGGCTGGAGCCCTCTCGGTACAGATCGATCGTGCCGGCGGTCAGCAAGGTGTTGCCGTCGTTTCGCACCGTGACCATGAAGGATTCGCCTGCTGCTCCGGGTACCACCGCGCCCGAGGTAGCGACCGCGCCCGTCGGAGTGGCACACGCCACCAAGGGCACTTCGATGCCGTGCAGCTCTGCCTCACTCTTCTCCGCGCTCACAATGTGCGTGGCGAGTGCGGAGAGCATGCCTCCCGACGTCAAAAATGTCGTTATCTGATCGACGGGATGGTCCAGCTCGCACATCACGAACGGCTCCGTGAACAGATCGCCTGCCAAGGTGCTGGCGAAGATGCGGAAGTGCTTGCCCATCACTGCTACCGGGTTGCCTTCTTCGTCGTAGGTTTGTCCCACCTTGCCATCGGTGTTCTCTACATAGAGCACGCACCTGCCGTTGTTGCTTACGCTAAACGATGCCGGGCCACAGCCTGCGGCACCCACGGGCTGCGTTGCAAATGCCGATGCGCCTCGCGTCCAAGTAATATGCTGCAGTTGCTCGTTGACGGTTGCCAAAAAGCCCGAATGTTGTGGCCATGGCACCGCATGAGGTACCGTGGCGTCTGGTGACATAACGTCCCAGCACGCAATGGACTGGCCGATCACGGCGTACGATGCGCAGCCGCAACCGTCTGCGGTCTCGTACGCAACGGACACCACCATTTTGCCGTTGATATTCTCGGGCTTGCCCAGCTCGATACTCGACGGTGCTTGCGGAAAGCGGAGGAGCTGACGGAACGTGAGACTGTCGCCCAAATCATCCGACCACAAGGTAAAGCATTCCAGCGCAACCTCGGCCTCGCTGCCGAGCGCCTTTTCTGCGGTGGTTCCGCGGCGGTGGAGGTAGGCACCCGACAGGCGCCCGTCGACGAGCGTCTTGCCCACCGTGATACGCGGGCACTGCAGACAATGGTAGCCATCCTCCTGAAGGCGGCCGCGCGAGATGCTGCGCCACGACGTATACGACACCACGCGAACTTTGCTATTACTTATGCGCAGGCGCACGACGGACAGTATGCCGGCTGTGCTTGCCGTATCGAAAAGGGTGTTGTCACCGGCGGGGCGCTCGCCCGAGATCAGCAGCACGTAGGCGTCCTGGTTTCCTCTTCCGTCCGTATATTCCACCACGTCGAAGTCGTAATCGAATATGCCGTCGCGCTCCACGTCGCCCTCGCCAAACCCAAGGGGAAAGTCCACGGGAGTGGGAGCGGACCACGTGCCGTTTGCCTTTGTGTGCACCACCAGGCGCGAGCGGCCATTGTCGCCGTAGCGCACCGAGGCGATACGGAACAGACATTCTACGCCGGCAATCATTGCCAGCTTCATGTGGGCTTCGCTGAGCACGCCAGCAAACAGCACGTTGTCGCTCGAGGGCTTGATGCCGCCACGCTCGTCCTCCGATACACCAGCAGAATTGGCGTTGGGGTCCGCAACGGCGTTCGTCGTCTGCCCGATATAGGTGTAGTCATACATCGGCGCGGCGTTTTCGTCGTTCTCTATCAGTGTATGGACGAAATGCTCGATCTGTCCCGTGTCGTCGCTTTCTGCATCCGCCTCGAGCTCAATGCGCGTGACCGCTTGATTCCAATCGCGCACGACAGGCGCGACGTTTACGGCAGTGGCCTTAACCTCGGCGCGTGCGAGCAGCTCGGCGTTGGTGACGATGGTGGCCGATGCGATAAATTGCGGCACGCCGCCTGCCTCGGCGTTGCCGGCCGTGCCGAAGCGGGCATCCAACGTGTAAGGCGTATCTCCACCCAATGCGAGCTCAGAGCGCTGGAGCACATACTGGTTGCCATTGTTCACCGACATATTCCACGAATCGAGGAGTGTGGGCCACGACCCCGACCAAGCCTTGGTGGTCCACTTGAACATTACGAACTGGAGTATCACATCGACATCGACGTCTGCACCTACGCGCAGTCGCGGAAGCTGGTGTCCATCTGCCTTCTCGTACCCAATGAACAGCGTGAGGGATGCGGCGCCGCGAACGGCAGACGAAGCGACGCCTGCAACGCCGGCGCCAAAGGTGACGGCAAGCCCGATCTGGATGGTGAACGAGCCCGAGGTGTTTGAATAGTCGAGCGAAATGTTTTTAAAAAACGCCGCGCCGCTGCCGTGCGTGTGGGCACCCACGGCGAGCGCCAGCTTCGCCAGCACCCAGGGGTTGACGTTTAGGAAAAACGGCACCGGTCCTAGGGTAAACTGCTCGGTCCAATTGAGGTCGGTTCTTACCTGGAAGAGGGCCTTAATATTGCCAAATGCGGGGTCGTTGTTGTCACCCCAGGTTTTGCCCACCCAGTCGTAGGCGAGCGATCCGTACAGCTGTGTGGCGATATTCATCGTAAAACGCGGCGTGCAGTGGTGACGAAGCAGCTTAGTGTTCCTTGGATCGGTGCCCGAACCGGCACTCATACTTTTGTACTGATTCCACTTCCCCTCCATCTCGTCGAGGTAGCGGTTTGCCTGCTTGGCGCCCGACTCTCGCGGTGACTTCTTCCAGTATTCCGGATCCGGATTGCCCGAATCGTTTATGTAGCCGACCGGTTTGTATCCTCCGCCAAACAGCACGTATCCGGCAAAAGAGAAATTAAACAAAATGGGGAACGAGGGCATCCAGCACGTGAACTTATTTCCGCCGATGCCGGGAAACGCCGCCGGGAAATCAAACGGAGTAATCTCTTGGTCCATGGTGGTGGGGACGATAGTGGTCGAGCCCGATTCTGCCTTTGCGGCCGGCGCGGTGACAACGGCCATGGGGGAGGAGAGTGTATAGGTCTTGCCCTGATAGTCGAGGACAAAGCGCAGCTTGCATCCTTCCTCCAGAAGGCCCGAAGCTGCATCGAGGAACGTGTCTTCGAGTGTGAACGTTGCCAGATTATCCGAACCCGATGCACTGGCCTTGACTTGGCCAATTTGCGTGACGGTTTCGGATGAGCTGCTCGTGGCGGGCATTACCTTGTTGATGCACAGCGTTGCCTGTCCACCCTGTGGCAGATGTGCCTGCACGGTAAAGGCGTGCGTGTCGGGTTGGTCGTTTCCGGCGTCGTCCTTCGGCAGTGCCATGAACGTGGCGTCGGCGTACTGGATGTCCCACTCGTCGAACGTAAGCTGGCGAAAGTACGGCTCACCGTCGGAAAGCGGACGTGTGGGCGCGGTAATGGCGGTGCCGCCCTGGATGCGCGTGAGGGGGATCTCGACATCACGGTAGCCCGCCATGCTGATGGAGATGCCACCGTTAAAGTCGTACGCGTCGAGAAGCGTTGCCTGGTCCACGTAGCCTTCCGAAAGCGGCGCGACCTCAAAGATGGCCGTGCCCTCGTCGTCGGTAGTGGCGGAGATCTGCTTGCCCGCGGCATAACGCGACGCGAGCGTGACCTGGGCTCCCTTGATGGGCATATTCTTGTTGGCGACGTCGACCACGACCACACCAAACATGGTGCGCGAGAGAACGAGCGCCTTGAAGGGGTCTTCTTCGTCGGCATAGGCCTCGGTGGGGGCGAATGGCAGTATGAAGGCGTTTGCGCTGCTCGGCACGCGAGGCAGCATGATGCCTGCCAGCGAGGATGCTCCGGCGATAAGTAGCGAACGACGATCAAGCATTTTGGGCTCCCATCCCGCAAATAACGGAGGAAATAATCCTATTTTGCGAGAAGGTGCCCCGTGGCGGTAGTGCCGTTCAAGGGTCAAAATGTCCAAATTGATCGAGCGAAGCGCCGGGTTCCGGAACGCGTTCGATGCGCTTGGCAGCCCGGTCGCTAACGCAACATATGCGCGACCAGCTCGGCGCGAGTTCCGATACCAAGCTTGGCATACACTCCTGATAGGCGGTTTTTAACAGTGCCCGGCGATACTTCCATGTGGCGTGCGATTTCGGCGTTGGTCCATCCGCGGCAGGCGAGCATGGCCATGGTGAACTCCGTGGTCGTTAAATCGTCGGCCACGTCCTCGCCCGAATCGGGGTTGTGGATGCGCCGCCAGCCGTAGCTGAATCGATACGTAATCTCGATGATGCGTGCGAAATCGTCAGGGTATTGCGCTTTTAGGCACGCCTCGATGAGCCCCTGTAAAAGGCCGTGGTGCGCGCCAATGAGCTCGATAAGGCCGTCGGGGCGCGCAATGTCCCAAGCGGCTCCGAAATGTGCCTTTGCGGCGTCGATGTCCTTGAGGCTCATGCATGCCATGGAAGCCGCCAGGTGCAGGAACAGTTCCGAGATGGGATAGCTTCCCTGTTTCATGATCAGGGCATTTTCCACCATGCCCAGGCTGCGGCCGTATTCGCCGCGCAGATACAAGGCGTGCGCCATCACGTAGCTGGCGAACAGGCGCAGGCCTTCGGGCAAATGCGCCGCAAGCGGATAAAACTCTTCGGCGGAATACGGGGAAGGCAAGTGCAGCAGGACGCTCGCGGCCGAGGCGAACAGGATGTGCATGGCGTGGACGGCAGGCGATTCCTCGTCGGCCGGCGTATCGA
Organism: Collinsella sp. LCP19S3_B7; assembly: GCF_052121795.1. Lineage (NCBI taxonomy): Bacteria > Bacillati > Actinomycetota > Coriobacteriia > Coriobacteriales > Coriobacteriaceae > Collinsella > Collinsella sp. LCP19S3_B7. The sequence continues at coordinate 107,228 of NZ_JBQKDO010000005.1, read as the reverse complement.
GGATGCCAGTAAGGCACCGGCGGGCATCGGCGATACGGTTGAGCGAAAGACTGGCGTATCCGCAGATAAAGCATGCGGAATAGCGCAGTGCGGGGTCGGTGGCGTCAAGATAGGGGCGCGCCGTCTTGGCAGCGAGGGTGGCCTGTCCGCGAAAGTACAGCGCTTCTGCCGTGGCAATGGCGCGCGAATCGGGGTCGGAAATGCCTGCAACCGCAGCGTCAATCTGCCCCGGCACAAAGGCGGTGCACATCAACGGCATGGGAACGCAAGGGTAGCCATCGCAGTCCATCTTCCATCTCCCAACAGCTGGCAACAATAGCAGCAATTGTACTCCTGTTACTCGGGACTGGAATTTGCGGGTATGGCATACGATTACGCAGAACGTATAAAGGAAGAGTCTATTGGCGATGCTGCCAAGGTGGCTACCGAAGCCTAGCTGACCTCGACAGTAGGAAAAATTGCCACCCCTGCAAAAAGCTTTGTCGCAGCGATGGGAAACGCATCTCGTTCTGCATATAATGAGGGCATATGACGGTGCGTCTGCATACGTGTGACGCATTCCCATCGAACCGAAAAGGAGCTTTGCATGGATTCCAACAAGCGTCCCGACGACATGGTGCGTATCACCACTTCCGAACTTGCCCAGGTGTTCATCGATGAGCAGGTCGCTGCAATCCGCGAGCAGATCGGCGACAAGAAGGTCCTGCTGGCCCTTTCCGGTGGTGTCGACAGTTCGGTTGTCGCGGCCCTGCTCATCAAGGCCATCGGCAAGCAGCTTATCTGCGTGCACGTGAACCACGGCCTGATGCGTAAGGGCGAGAGCGAGCAAGTCGTCGACGTCTTCAAGAACCAGATGGACGCCAACCTGGTCTATGTGGACGCGACCGATCGCTTCTTGGATAAGCTCGTGGACGTCGAGGAGCCCGAGGCCAAGCGCAAAATCATCGGCGCCGAGTTCATTCGCGTGTTCGAGGAGGAGGCCCGCAAGGTTGGCGACGAGGTCAGCTTCCTCGCCCAGGGAACCATCTACCCCGACATCCTGGAGTCCCAGGATGGCGTGAAGGCCCACCACAACGTGGGTGGCCTGCCCGAGGGCCTGCAGTTTGAGCTTTGCGAGCCCGTCAAGCTGCTGTACAAGGACGAGGTCCGCGTCGTGGGCCGGGAGCTCGGTCTGCCCGAGAACATGGTCGAGCGTCAGCCGTTCCCCGGTCCCGGCCTGGGCGTCCGCTGCCTTGGTGCCATTACCCGCGACCGTCTTGAGGCGCTGCGCGAAGCCGACGCCATCGTGCGCGAGGAGATCGACAAGGCAGGTCTGACCATCTGGCAGTACTTCGCCGTGGTGCCCGACTTCCGTGCCACCGGCGTGCGCGAGGGCAAGCGCGCCTACGACTGGCCCTGCATCATCCGCTGCATCAACACCGTCGACGTGATGACCGCCGAGGTGCCTGAGCTCGACTGGGCACTGCTCAAGCGTATTACCGCTCGCGTCACAGCCGAGGTCCCCGGCATCTGCCGCGTGTGCTACGACCTCACGCCCAAGCCCGTCGGCACCGTTGAGTGGGAGTAAGCTTTTTTGGCTGCTTTGATCATAGTTCCATGAATGGGGAGGCCTCGAGCGATTGCGCGGGGCCTTCTTTTTCGAAAAGAGCTGCCGTCGTGGTGTTGCCACTGTCCATCGCGCTTGCCATCGCCTCTGGTGTTGCTCCTGAGCAGGGCTGGTTTGCGACGAGAACTAGCAGGGCTTGTTGGTGGCACGAGCGAAGCAGGTTGTTTCGCATTGAGCGCTCCGGGCAGAAGAAGGCCATAATGGAGTGCGCGCACAATTTGTTTTAGAGGAGGATGCCGCATGGCAAAAGACGAACAAACAAGCTGGATTGTTGAGATGCTCATGGCCAGTACGTCGGTGGCGCCCGCGGCTCTTTTGGAAGAGGTTATGGCAGATGAGCGCTGCGTGGCTTTTGGCCCCATCCACCATTTTATTGTGGGCGCGGTGCTGCTTGCGTGCTGGCGCAACGCCGAAGCATCTGGGGAGCGAGATGCGATGCTCAAAGACGATCTTGCCGATTTGATGTCTCGGTCGGATTGCGTGCCGGGGGCGACGTGTGCCCGTTGGGGCGTGTGCGGGGCAGCTGCGTCTGCGGGCATGGCATATGCAATCGTGCGCGGCAATGCGCCGCTGCGCAGTGAAGGCTGGCAGGAGGGGCAGCTTATGGTTTCGGAGCTGCTTGCCGCCATCGCGCGCTCGGGAAGCCCACGGTGCTGCAAGCGAGACGCGCGCGTGGCGATTCGTGAGGCCGTTTCGTTTTTTAACGCGCTCGGCGGACCACAGCTTAAAGCATGGGAGAAGACGCCGGCCTGCGATAGCTATGCGGCCAATACAGTGTGCATGGGCGAAAAGTGTCCGTATCATCCGTCCTTTATCATCCAATAGGGAATCGGGTGCCCCAATAAGGGTTGGGCAGATGTGACAAAGTGACAGTTCCTTTGTCACATTATCGGCGGTATGCGCGGGATGGTACGTCACGCGATGTGCCGTCCTGCTCGTTTTTTGGAGCGCTTCGTTACATTCCTCACTGGCGCCGGTAAAAAATGGGGATAGAGTAGGACAAACGCGTCGAATACGAACGGCGGGGGAGAGCGGGCAAGGTGCCTGCGCAGGAGAGGTTGCCGTCCATGCTGGAGCTCAAAGGAATTTGCAAAAGGTACGTTACGCAGTCGTTTACGCAGGTGGCGCTCGACAGCGTGAGCCTGTCTTTTCGGGATAACGAGTTCGTGGCCATTCTGGGGCCCTCGGGTTCGGGTAAGACCACGATGCTCAACGTTATCGGCGGACTCGACCACTTTGACTCGGGTGACCTGCTGATCGACGGTATTTCGACCAAGGACTTTCACGATCGCGATTGGGATGCCTATCGCAACAACCGCATCGGCTTTGTGTTCCAAAGCTATAACCTCATTCCGCATCAGACCATTTTGGAAAACGTGGAGCTGGCGCTTGCGCTTACGGGCGTGGGGCACGCCGAGCGCCGCCAGCGTGCGCGCAAGGCGCTCGAGGCCGTTGGTCTGGGCGAGCACGTGAACAAGCGCCCGAGTCAGCTTTCGGGTGGACAGATGCAGCGCGTGGCCATCGCCCGCGCCCTGATTAATGATCCCGAGATTGTGTTGGCAGACGAGCCGACCGGCGCTTTGGATTCCACAACGTCCGTGCAGGTCATGGACTTGCTCAAGGACGTCGCGCGCGACCGTCTGGTTATCATGGTCACGCATAATCCCGATCTGGCGTACGAGTACGCCACGCGCATCGTCAACCTGGCGGACGGCAAGATTACCGACGATTCTGATCCTTTCGATGTCGCTGACGCCACGCGCCGCGAGGCCAAGCCTACGCGCAAAACCTCGATGAGCTTTGTGACGGCGCTGGGGCTTTCTGCCCGAAACCTTATGACCAAGAAGGGCCGTACGGCCATGACGGCCTTTGCGGGCTCGATTGGCATTATTGGCATCGCGGCGATTTTGGCGCTGTCCAATGGCGTAAACGGCTACATCAAAAAGGTCGAGGAGGACACGCTTTCGAGCTACCCGCTTACCATTTCCAAGCAGGATTACGACCTGTCGTCCATGATGGGCGAACAGGGGGCCACGGATGACGATACGTCCAAGAACGAGGGTTCGTCCGACGACGGCACCGACGGCAAGGCTCAGGGAACCAAAAAGATTCCCGTGGTCACGGCCGTAAAGGATATGTTCGCAAGTGTTAAGTCCAACGATATGACGAGCTTTAAGGCATGGCTTGACGGCGGCGGCGACGGTATCGACAAAGAGGTCAACGCCATCCAGTACGGTTACGGCGTGACGCCGGTTGTCTATCGTGCCGGCAAGGGCGATGAGAAGCCTGTCCGGCTGGTGCCCAACGCTATGACCGAGGCCATGAGCGGTGGTGCGAGCTCGGCGGCAACGGTGAGCATGGACTCCATGGGGACCTCGGTCTTTAACGAGATGATCGACGATCAGAGTCTGCTCGACAGCCAGTACGATGTCGTCGCCGGCCATTGGCCTACGTCTGCTCACGAAGCCGTAATGGTGCTTTCGAGCCGTGGAACGGTGGGCGACTATACGCTTTACAGCATCGGTGCGCTGGATATCGATGAGCTCAACGACCTGGTGAACAGTGCCATGGCCGCCGACGGTAAGATTGAGACGCCTGAGAGCGGCGCCGACTTTACTTACGACGATGCGCTGTCCACGACGTTTAAGGTGTTGTCGCCGGCCGATGCTTATCGCAAAAACGAAGAGACCGGCATGTGGACTGACATGTCTGGCGACGCCGACTTTATGACGGCCAAGGTTGCCGACGGTATTGACGTGCACATTGTGGGCGTGGTGCGACCTAACGAGACGGCCAATGCGAGCGCGTTGTCTCCGGGCATTGCCTATACGCATGCGTTGACTCGCCAGCTTATGGAGCGCGCCGCCGATTCGCAGATCGTGCAAGAACAACTTGCCCACCCCGAGACGGATGTCTTTACGGGCAAATCTTTCGACGAACTGCAAGGCGAGGCCAAGCAAGGCGTGGATCTGGGCAGTATGTTCAGTGTGGACGAGGCGGCGCTCAAGAGCGCGTTCTCGTTCGATGCGTCTGCACTCTCGGGTGCTGCCGGTGGCATGGATTTTTCGGGCATTGATTTGTCAGGCCTGGATATTGACCTTTCGGGCGTTGGCAAAGACATCGACTTAAGCGACATCATGGCCAAAGCGCCGACCCCCGATTTCTCGGGCATCTTTGACGGTCTGGAGCTCACGCCCGAGCAAATGCAACAGGTGGGAACGCTTGCCAACCAACTATTTGAGGGCTTTTTGCAGTCTGATCAGTTTAGGGCGCTGTCACCCGAAGATCTCAAAGACGCGTCAAAGCTTGCTGCCGCATTCTCGGCGTATCTCGAGAACGATGTTGTGGCGCAGCAGTGCCTGGCGCAGCTCAAGGCGCTCGGCGGCGATGCCCTGGCCGAGCGCCTGCAACGGGCGATGACCGACTATGTCCAAAATCAGTTGGCTCCGTATCTGCAGCAGGCTATGGATCAAGTGATGAAGGCGATCAGCGAGCAGGTGGCAACGACCATGTCGACCCAGCTCAAGGCCGGCGCGGCAGGGCTCATGGACCAGATGGTGACGCAGATGTCTTCGAGTTTTGCCAACCTGGCGAGCGCCATGCGCGTGGATGCGAGCGCCTTTGCTCGTGCCATCCACTTCAACATGGACGCCGAGGACCTGAGCTCGCTCATGATGAGCTATGCCAAGGCGTCGAAGCTCACCTACGACAACAATCTGACCACGTTGGGCTACGCGGATGAAGCGGATCCCATCTCGGTCAAGATTTTCCCGCGTGACTTTGAGGCCAAGGAGCGCGTACTCGACCATATCGATGCGTACAACAAGCAGGTCAAAGCCGCCGGCCACGACGAGCAGGCAATCTCGTACACCGACTACATGGGCATCATCATGGGCTCGGTGACTGATATCGTGAATACCATCAGCTTGGTGCTCATCGCGTTCGTGAGCATCAGCCTGGTCGTGAGCTCCATCATGATCGGCATCATCACCTACATCAGCGTGCTGGAGCGCAAAAAGGAGATTGGCATCCTGCGCGCGATCGGTGCGTCGAAGCGCAACGTGGCAAACGTGTTCAACGCCGAGACCTTTATCGAGGGCCTCATCGCCGGTGTCTTTGCCATTGTCGTTGTGGTGCTCGTGAGTTTTCCGGTTAATGCCTGGGCGCTTGCTGCTAAACAGGTACCCAATCTGATGAGCTTGCCCGTGCAGGATGCGCTGGCGCTCATTGCAATTTCGGTGCTGCTGACGGTCGTTGCCGGCCTGCTGCCGGCCCGCAGTGCATCCAAGAAAGACCCCGTGGAAGCCCTGCGCTCCGAATAATGTGACAAAGGGACTGTCCCTTTGTCACATTGAGTGACATGTAAATCGAGGTCTAATACTTTTCCCGAGAAGTGAACGAGTCAAATTGGACCCCCGAAGCATCGACACTTATTGAAGGCGGTTTCCTGCGGTTTTGCCAGCCAAATCCTGCGGGTTTGGCGTCTAAAAATGTCGATGCTTCGGGGGTCCAAATATAGCCGTTCACTTCTCGGGAAAAGTATTAGACCTTGAGATATAGACGGCGTTTGCGAGCGTCAATTAGAGTGTAAGTTGCTAGTCCTCCTTTGCGGAGAGCATGAGGCTAATTTCCGGATGGGTGTACTTGTCGAACTCTTCTTTGGGCTCGGTGTCAAAGGTGTAGTACGACTTGATAGATTCGTCCTCCGTCTTGATGCTGATTTCTTCATATAGGGATCCGGCTAAAAATGCCTGTTTAAATTCATCCGACAGGCTGCATGGCGTGAGGAGGCCCGGTGTGGCAACGGAAATGCCTAACCCGTTGAGCGGGGGGCGCATAGTGTCGCGATATCCTGCTCGCTGCAGGCGAGGTTGTATGCAAGGCTTGCCTTGGGGTCGATCTGACTGGTGTAATCGACGTCCGTGAGCATGCCATCTGCATCGAAAGAAAGGTAGACATAGGCTGCTTGAGCGCCGAGGTCATTATCACGCAGATAGCCGATAATGCGGTAGCCGTAGTCGTGATACGACTCATATGGGTCGTCTGCCGCGACGCGTTTGCACACGGGTTCCAAGGCATCTTGCGCGGCGAGCACGCCGGCGACCTCCGCGGAGCGGTCTTTGTTGGTTTGGGCTACCGCAAGCCTGCTCTGTAGCTCCTTCCACTGTTTGCCCTGCATTCCAAAGCGCGGCGCAAGAGCGCAATAGCAAAAGATGACGAGTTCGATTGCGGTGAGTGCAATGGCGGTATATATCCGCGGGTTGGAATTCCTTTTGGTGGAACGCGATATCGTTGATCATTTGGAGCGGCAACATCAACAGGCATGCTGCGAACGACATGACGAGTGCGGTCGCTGCGATTTTGGGGTATGTGCAGTACCGCTGGATGCGTTTCTTTTCTTGCTCGGTGAGCAGCTGCATGGGGCCTCGACTCTCATCGTTTTTCGAGGGCGATGCGCATACGCTCTTGAGTATGTGAGTGGAGGGTGTCTGTTGTTCAGACATGGCGGTCAGCAGCGTGCTGTTGGTGATCGCTTGATCGCGAACGTCCTCTTTTGGACAAGGAAAAAGTGGCGAGTGAGGGAGCTGCTGTGGGGCGGCCCTGCTTGCTGTTTGTGGGCGCCATTCACCTTCGTTGCACAGGGACGGTCGGAGGGCTGGTTGGTGTCAAGCAACCGCCTCCGCCTTGTGGGCCGCCTCGGGGACAAGGCATAATGCATGTGACAAAGGGGCGGTTCCTTTGCCGCATTGATTTGAGAGTAGATGTTGATGATTCTATCGTTGGCCCCCATGGAGGGGATTACCGGGCATGTGTTCCGTCGCGTGCATGCGGAGTGCTTCGGTGCGCTCGACTGCTATTACACGCCGTTTTTGCCGCCGCCGCGGGTGGGCAACCGCTTTGGCGGCAAGGCGTTTAAGGAAATCAATCCGGCTAACAACCAAGGGCTTAACGTGGTGCCTCAGCTGATGTCCAAGAACGCGGATGAGTTTGTGTGGGCGGCGCGCGTGCTCGCCGACATGGGCTACCGCGAGGTTAATCTCAACCTTGGCTGCCCCTCGGGTACGGTTGTTGCCAAGGGTAAAGGATCGGGCTTCTTGCGCAACCTCGATGAGCTCGAGGTGTTCTTGCGTGATGTGTGCGAGCGCTCGCCGTTGCCGGTATCGGTAAAAACCAGGCTGGGGCTGGAGAGCGACGACGAATACGAGCGCGTGCTCGATCTGTACTGTCGCATGCCGCTGGCAGAACTGATCGTGCATCCGCGCGTACAGAAGGATCGCTATACGGGCTCGCCACGCAAAGAGTTTTATGGCGAGACGTTGGAGCGGGCACCGTTTCCGGTGGCATACAACGGCGATATTTTTGATCTTGAGGACATGGATGCGCTGGTGGAGGCCTATCCCGGTACACGCCATGTGATGCTGGGGCGTGGCCTGCTTGCGAACCCCGCGCTGGCTCGCATGGTCAAGGGCGGCCCTGCTGCCACGGCAGCCGAACTGCAGCGCTTCCACGACACGCTGTTTGCGGCATATGCAGAAGAGATTGGCGGCAACGCGGTCTTTCGCATGAAGGAGTGGTGGTTCTACGCTAAATGCGCCTTCGCCGATTCTGCTACCGTTCACAAACTCGTACGCAAGACTAAAAAGGTCGACGAATACCGCGCCGCCGTCGACCGCGTTTTCCGCGAGCAGCCGCTCGCGCCTACCGCTCGTTTCCACGGATAACTGATCTGTAGGGGGACGAGGGAAGCAAATCGTCTTGTTGGTGCCAACTCCCAGAGGCTTGGGACTGGCACCAAAAGTTGTGCAAGAAACTTGCCAAAATGTGATGATGCTATGACTATTTAAAATGTTTGCAATGCGATAACGCTTGAGCTATACAAGATTGAGCTATACCATAAAGAACATTTCGCTTATGCCATAAGAATAGTGGCGTAAGAAAGCTGTGCCGGCGTTCTGTCGGGCTCGATACGAAAGGAAAGGCATTCCATGAAAAAACGCTCCCATGCCGTTCTTGCGGTAACAGCAGGGCTTATGACATCCCTCTGCTTTCTTGCACCTCAGGCTTTTGCGGATGACGGTTTTGCTTCTGTTTCCGAGCCTGCCGTTGAGGCGTCTTCGGTGAGCACGGTTGCCAAGCCCCAAGTCGATGCCGCGTCTGCGAACGAATCTGGCACGCCTGTCGCCTCTTCTGCCGAATCTGCTGCGACCACTCCCTCCTCGGCTCCTGTTGCCGCAAGTGCTTCTGCGGGCGCAAGGAACGGTGCTTCTGTCGCAGAGTTTAACGGGCACCAGTACGAGACCTTTGATGAAGCGCTTGATGACGCCAAGAAAACTGACGGCGCGACCATCAAGCTCCTTGCCGATGCCAAGACCGCTGGTCTCGAGCTGAGAAAGGACCTCACCATCGACGGCAATGGCCACGCGCTGAACTTCACCGACAAGGGCATTGCCCTTTGGGGTAAGGCGCTGACGTTCAAGAACGTTACCGTGACTATGAACGGCATCCGCTCCACCCCGTATACCACCGAGTGGAATTGGATGTCTGTGAGCGCAAGCAAGGGCGCTTCCCTTACGCTCGACGGCGCTACGCTCACCATGGACGGTGCGGGAACCGCTGACAACACGCATGCCATTTATTTCGGCAGCAACAACAAGCTTAACCTGAAGAATGGCTCCAACCTAACCATTGCGAACTACAGCCAGGACGCTCTTGAGTGGGATGGTGGTGACGGTGGCTACAACGTGAATATTGAAGGTGGTTCCACCTATATCTCCGACCACAACCGCTCTGGCTTTACGGGCACGTTCTATGCCACTATCGATTCGTCGACGGTCAAGGTTCTTAACAGCAAGGGCAACGGCTCGAACGGCACGTACTACACCATCAAGAACGGCTCCGAAGTCACGTTCGATAACAGCGGCACCTGGGGTATTTCCGCTTGGCGCATCGACATGAGCAAGGGCTCGAAGCTCTATGCGAATGACAACGGGTACAGTGGCATCTGGACTCGCGTGCTTAACGTTGATTCTTCTTGCCTGGTTGACGTCGAGGGCAACGGTACAAAGGGACCCGCCGCGAAGAACGGCGGCATTTTCTTCCAGGGCAACAAACAATACACAAGCGTGATTGAGAAGGGCGCAAACGTCACCATCAAAAATAATGCGGGCTCTGGTATCTACACTGAGCAAGATGTTTGCAACCTGACCATTGGCTCTGCGACCATTACCAATAACGGCACTGGCGCCTGCAACAAGGACGGCATTGGTGCCGACATGGGCGGCGGCGTCTATAACGTGGGCACTATGAGGCTCGATCCGTCGGTTGTTATCTACAACAACCACGCCGCGAACGCCGGCGATGACATCTACAGCACCAGTGCTGGCGACACTGATTTTGGCAATGTTGGCACTGGCTGGATCCTTGATGACTGCGACCACACGATTGACGGCTGGTATGTTGACGGGAAGGACTCTCGCTGGTCCGCCCACAAAGAGCCGAAGTTTACGGCGCTCGCTCAGCCCGGCAAGTACGAGGGCGAGGTTGCTTTCAAGGCTGCCCACGGCCTCGTAAGCGTCAGCTACCAGTATGTCGGCGAAGCCCCCGAGAAGGCAAAGTTGCCCGATGCCGATGAGGGCCTTGAGGTTGGCTCTGCGTATGCCGCCAAGGAGCAGAAGGCTGTCGATGGTTGGACGTTCGATGGTTGGTATACCGACGAGGGCTGCACGGTCCTGTGGAACGACGGCGATTCGCTGACGGGTTCGATGACGCTCTACGGCAAGTGGACGAAGAAGCCCGTTCAGCCGAGTGAAAAACCCAAGACGGAGATTGCCAAGAAGACCAAGAGCACCAAGAGCACCAAGTCACTCCCTTCGACCGGTGATAAAAGCAGCGCCGTGATGACTGCCGCCCTCGCCGGTGTTGGCACTGCGGTGCTCGGCTTTGGTGAGGCGATTCGTCGCAGGGCCAATTCCAATAGGTAGTTGATGGTTGGCAGGTCACGCTTACGGTGAGCTACATCGCTAAGCGCATTTGTTCAATTTAGGGCGTGGGTGGCTAGAGCGAGTCACCCACGCCCTTTCGTTTGACCCCTCGGGACGGAGAAAAACGAATCACCTGTGCCGGGCCCATGCAAAAAAGCTGTACGCCAGCATCCAAAGATGTCGAAAAATGTCGACTTTGGATGCTGACGTACATGTTTGTGCCGTATGGGTTGGGGTGGGCCGGTTGCAATGCACGTGCTAGAGCAGGTTCTCCTGTACCCATGCGATGATGTCGCTCGATTCGTAGAGCGGCTTGCCGTCGATGAACAGACAGGGAACCTGGCGTTTTCCGCCGACGGCGATGAGCGTCTGCTCGGCATCGGGGTCGGTCGAGATGTTGCGCTCAGGGATGGTCACACCGTTATCGGCAAGGAAACGCCTGACCTTCATGCAATACGGGCAGCCGGTCATAACGTACAGCGTGAGCTCATGTTTAGTAGCCATAGGTCTCCAATCGGTTGAGGTTTTGATTGAAATACCCAAAGCCGCCGCGGTCTATGCATGAGCTGACGACGACTCGATGGCCTGTACCAGAAACGCCGTGGCTCCGGTGCCGCAGGGCTTGTCGTAGTAGTCGATAAAGCGCTGGTCAGCAAGATAGCCGTGGGCGAGGCCCAGGTATGCTTCGTCTTGGGGCTTGTGCCCCCAGTTAAGGCCAATCCATCGACGGTGCATCGCGACAAGTTTGCGGGCCTCGCTTCCATCCGCATCGCCGTCGCCCATGGCAATCGAAAGCTGGCCCAGAATAGCGCGTTCAAGTTCCTTCATGTCGTTCCATGTCTCGGGGTCCATGTCCAGCAGTGCTTCGTTTGCTGCGTCGATCGCCTCGTCGCCATAGCGCGCCCGCGCCTCGGCACCGTAGCGCTCCTCGTTTTCTTGCACGGAGCGCCAGCGCTCCAGTTGCGGCAGGACGGCGCCCATGAGCGAGACGGCTTCGTCGAGCGACATGCCGGTGTTTTGCGCCAGCCGCGGGGCACAATCCTCGATCATCGCTTCCATGGTGGTGTCGTAGGTGTACTGGCCGTGGTCGTAGCACCACTTGCAGTAATGGTCGGTCGTGGCGCCCACAGCATCGGTGCCGCAGTCGTCGGGTGTGAGTATCATGCCGCAGCTCTGGCAATAGTGCTCGGGCATTTCGAGCAGGTGGGACAGCGGTTCTCCGGTTACGGCGGCAATGAGCTTCATCATGTCGATGCCCGGGGTGACTTCGCCGCGTTCCCAACGGCTGACGGCTTGGCGTGTGACGAAGAGCTTGGCGGCGAGCTGCTCTTGGGTAAGGTGATGGGCGCGGCGAATGGCAATGAGCTTTTCTGCAAAGGCCATAGCGACTCCTTTCTGCTGGTTGATGGCTTAAGCATACGCGGCGGCCGGCGCCCTTCCAAGCAACCGTTGGTTGCACGAAGGGAGACCGCGGCGAAGAATTGCGCGCCGCACCCCACACCTCCATGCCGTACAATGACCGGCATGGAACCTATCGCACACATACATACCGACCTGCCGCAGAAGTTCGGCATTCCGCGCAACAGCTTTTTGGCGCCCCACCTGCAGGGACGCATCGTCTTTGAGCCGGAATTTGCCTCCAACGCAGCAGTTGAGGGTCTGGACTCCTTCTCTCACCTATGGCTGCTGTGGCGCTTCGAAAACGGAACGCCCGGCGGCGCGGCTAAGGATATAGCTGCCGATGCCAAGACGCAGGACAGGTCCGGCACCAACGTCAAGTGGTCGAAGACTGTGCGCCCGCCGCGTCTGGGCGGAGCCGAGCGCGTGGGCGTGTTTGCGACGCGGAGTCCGTTTCGCCCCAATCCCATCGGTCTTACCTGCGTCAAGCTCAGCCGCGTTGAGCGCACCGACGACGGCCCCATCATCCATGTACTGGGGGCCGACCTGCGTGACGGCACGCCCATCTACGACATTAAGCCCTACATCCCGTTTGCGGACTGCCACCCGGATGCGACCGGCGGCTGGATTGAGGGTGCTCCGTGGCAAGAGGTCGATGTTGAGTTCCCGCAAGCGCTTCAAGACATGGTCCCGCCCGCAAAGCTCGCCGGCCTGGTCGAGGTTCTTCGCCAAGATCCGCGCCGCGCGGGCAGCAAGCACGAGCCAAACCGCGTTTACCACTTGGCTTACGCCGGACTCGACATATCGTTTACGGTTGACGGGGCCAGGTTGACGGTAACCGCCATCAACGACGTGCGAGACTAGCCAGCCATTCGTCAGCACCCGTCAAATTAAGTGCCAAACCCCATGCCAAAATCGCCTACGCTGGTGGACAATAACGCTTACCGAATCATTCCGCTCTGCACGGGGGCTCAGCATGAAATACGACTTCACTTCAATCATCGACCGCCATGGCATGGACTCCATCGCCGTTGACTCTTGGGGTGAGATCCCCGGTATGGCTCCGAACGCACCCGACGAGGGCTTCGACCGCATTCCCATGTGGGTGGCGGACATGAACTTCGCCACGGTGCCTACGGTCCAGGAGCACATCATTCAGCGCGCCCAGCACCCCATGTTTGGTTACTTCAATCCGCGTTCCGAGTACTTCGACCGCATCATCGAATGGCAGAGCCGCCGTAATGGCGTCGAGGGCCTGGCGCCTGAGCATATCGGCTACGAAAACGGCGTGCTGGGCGGTGTCGTGTCGACGCTGCGCGCGTATGTCCAGCCGGGCGATGCGGTGTTGGTCCACAGCCCCACCTACATCGGCTTCACCAAGTCCATCGAGGCTGCGGGCTATCGCATTGTCCACAGCCCGCTTCAGCTCGACGACCAGAGCGTGTGGCGCATGGACTTTGAGGACATGGAGCGCAAACTCGCCCAAAATCACATCCATGCCGCAGTGTTCTGCTCACCGCACAATCCCTGCGGCCGCGTATGGGAGCGCGACGAGATCGAGCGCGCCATGGACATTTATCGCGAGCACGATTGCGTGGTGATCTCGGACGAGATTTGGTCCGATATCATTCTGCCGGGACACAAGCACATCCCGACGCAGTCGGTGAGCGAGGATGCCCGCATGCGCACGGTTGCCCTCTATGCGCCGAGCAAGACGTTTAACCTGGCGGGTCTGGTCGGCAGCTACCACATTGTCTACAACGAGACGCTGCGCGACCGCATGTGCGCTGTGTCTAACAAGACCCATTACAACGAGATGAATGTCCTTTCGATGCATGCGCTTATCGGTGCCTACCAACCGCAGGGCTACGAGTGGGTGGACGAACTCAACCAGGTGCTTGCCGACAATATCGAGTACTTCTGCGATTACGTGGACGAGCATTTTGAGGGCGTGTCCTATTCGCGTCCGCAGGGCACGTACATGGTGTTTCTGGACTGCACCGAGTGGTGCCGCGAGCATGGCCGTGATATTCAGTGGTTGCTCGACGAGGGGGCACGCGTGGGCGTGGGGTATCAGGATGGACGTCCGTTCCATGGGCCCTGCCACATTCGCGTGAATCTGGCGCTGCCGCTTTCGCGCGTAAGGGAAGCGTGCGACCGCCTAGACCGTTACGTTTTTGGGGTATAGGGGTCGCACGATTCGGGTACTGCGGCTTGCGCCCGTGTCGTCAACGTGCGTGGGCGCATAGGGCGCAGAGGGCTGCGAGCGCGTTTTCCACGTTTGCTACTTTTCTTGAATTTGCTTGCCGCAAAGGTGTTCAACCGTAATTTCATACAGCTGGACGCCCCTGATACTTTGCTTGATCTCCTCTTCGACCTCTTCGGCAGAAGGATAGTACTTGAGGGCAAACTGTCGGACTTTGTCTTCGACAAACGCCGGGTCATCGTTCACGAGGCGGCAACGGCCGAAAACCACAGTGCTTTGAACATAGGGTGCCCAGTCGTCGTCTTTGTACCAATCGTTGCCATAGACGGTAAAGCAGACTTTGTCGCTGCGTTTGAGTGCATCGACCTTATGCCCCGCCTTGGCTCCATGAAAGTAAATTTTGTCGTGCTCGGGGTCAAAGTAGTAGTTAACGGGAATGGCGTAAGGATAGCCGTCGTCTCCGTTGACGGCAAAAATGCCGCGTTTGCAATTAACAAGCAGCTCTCGTGCCTCTTGATCGGTGATAGCACGCTTCTTTCTACGAAGAGGTCTAAACATCGTGGGTTTCCTTTCTTTCCGCGTGTTGCGTGCACGGCGGTGGGTGGTATGTCTATATCAAGATACTAGTTCAGGCTGCGAGGCAGACGGGAACATCCTATTTGTCGCAGATTGAAACGCACTTTTTTGTTGTGGAAGGATTGTCCCTCACAACTCGTCGTCTAGGGGCATTCTCGATGGCTGGTTCCGTTTGCGGGGGAGGCGTGGGACAATACCGACCAAAAGCGATTGCTTGTCCTGAAAAAAAGGGGGTCTCGATGAAAAAGCTGAAGACGCTGGCCGATGTGTTGCGTCAAGCCGGTTTCGTGCGCATCACGGGCCTTTTTCTCGTCTTTTATCTTCTGTGTTCAATGGCTGTTTGGCTCTCTGAGCCAACAACTCTTACGTTTGGCGATGGCCTTTGGTTTAGCTTTGAGACCGTATCGACGATCGGCTTTGGCGACATTCCGGCCGAAACGCCGGTCGCCCGTGTCATCACGGTCGTCCTAAGCGTTATCAGCATTTTTTACATTGCCATGCTCACGGGCGTGGCGGTGAGCTACTGCAATATGCTCATCAAGATGCATCAAAAGGACACTATGGCGCGCTTTATGGATGATCTTGAGCATTTGGAAGAGCTCGATCGTGACGAGCTCGCCGATCTGTCGCGCCGCGTGCGCGAATATCGCCGGCGCCAGCGCTAAAACGGGCGCCGCGCGTCACGATGAGGGGGACTGAATTTGAATATCACCGTGTATCTGGGTGCCAGTATCGGCAATGACCCGGCGTTTCTGCCTGCGGTGCAGGAGCTGGGCAACTGGATTGGCGCCAACGGGCACGCGCTCGTGTACGGCGGATCCAAATCGGGCCTGATGGGCGCGCTCGCCGATAGCGTGCTTAATGCCGGCGGGCACGTGACGGGTGTGGAGCCGAGCTTTTTTATCGAGGCCGAGTTTCAACATGACGGTATCGACGACCTCATCGTGACAAGCGATATGGCGGAGCGTAAGGCAAAGATGATCGAGCTCGGCGATGCGTTCATTGCCTTTCCCGGTGGGACGGGCACGCTCGAGGAGATTGCCGAGGTTATGTCCGCGGTGTCGTTGGGGCACCTGAGTGCTCCATGCATCCTGTATAACCTGGACGGTTACTACAACGACCTCAAGGCGCTGCTCGGACACATGATTGATAAGGGCCTATCAAGCCCACGGCGCCAGCAAGGCATTTACTTTGCCGAGGATCTGTACGAAATCGCATCAATTATCAACGGATAAGCCTTGAGCCTGTCCCGCTGTGGTCCCCGGTGGCTCCGTTTGCAGCGCAGACGGTTGGCTCGTCTGGGCCACACTCGCTCTACAATAAAACGTATCTATGTCGACTTTGACCGCGGGAGGACCCGATGGATAAACTCGCTAAACCTACAAACCGCGCGCTGTTTTTAGTTAGCGTTGCCGTGACCGGTGCGTTCGCAGGTGCCGCGGTCTGGCTGTTCTTTTTTGTGATGGAGCACGGCATCGACTATCTATGGACCGAGATTCCGCACGCACTGGGCGTCGCTTCGCCCGAGCTCGCCAGCGGCCCGTTTGGCTTTCTGCCGTACCCGTTTTTTGTCTGCCTGCTGGGCGGCCTGTTAATCGGTCTGTACGAAAAGATGACAGACACCAAGACCGATAACCTCAATCAGGTGATGGCTAAGGTCAAGCAAGATGGGCGCTACCCGTACGACAATCTGGGCAAGCTTTCGCTTGCGGCATTGCTGCCGCTGCTGTTTGGCGGAAGTATTGGACCGGAGGCCGGCCTGACCGGCGTTATCGCGGGCCTGTGCAGCTGGGTCGGCGACCGCATGCGTCGCTTTGGCGCCGAGTTTAGGGAGCTCACGCTGCTAGGTACCCAGGCTGCCCTGACGGCGCTCTTTACCGCGCCTGTCTTTGGCTTTGTGGCGCCGCTCGCCGGTAGCGCCGACGGCCAGGGCGAAGATGCCGACGATGAGTCCGCGTCCGACGAGATCACCATCAAGCTGCCCAAGGCGCAAAAGACCGTGG
Organism: Collinsella sp. LCP19S3_B7; assembly: GCF_052121795.1. NCBI lineage: Bacteria > Bacillati > Actinomycetota > Coriobacteriia > Coriobacteriales > Coriobacteriaceae > Collinsella > Collinsella sp. LCP19S3_B7. The sequence continues at coordinate 90,458 of NZ_JBQKDO010000005.1, read as the reverse complement.
TCTACGGCATTGCGATTGCCGGCGGTCTGGGCACTTACCTGTTGCTTGGCCAGCTCGTGGGCGGCGGCATGGGCATGCCCAGGTTCGAGTCCGCCGAGGTGGGCAACCTGGAGCTTGCCTGGCTCATTCCGCTGGCGTTGCTCGGCACCGTTTGCGGTTGGCTGTACTTTGTCTCCGAGCACGCGAGCGAGGCGCTGTCCCATGCAATAGGGGAGCGTCCTGTCGTCAAGGCCATGATGGCCGGTCTGGCGCTCGCCATCTGTGGCACGCTCCTGCCCTACACCATGTTTGCCGGCGAGACCCAGGCCGATGTGCTCATGGAAACCTATCTGACCATTCCCGCCGGCGTGCTTATCGCGACCGGTCTTGTCAAGGCTATGCTGACCCCCGCCCTCATCAATATGGGCTGGCGTGGCGGTCACTTCTTCCCGGTTATCTTCTCGGGCGTAAGCCTGGGCTATGGCCTTGCCATCCTCACCGGCGCCGATCCGGTCTTTTGCGTCGCCGTCTGCACGGCATCGACGATGGGCGCCGTCATGCGCCAGCCTGTCATGGTTGTGGGCCTGCTGCTCATGTGCTTCCCGCTCAAGGGCATCGTCTGCATGATCATCGCCGCAGCCATCGCCGCCGGCATTCCGCTGCCCAAGCCGCTGCGCAAGTAGCATATTGCGCTTTGCGTTTGTTCAGAACTCGTTTTGAAGAAGCCGCGCGAGGCCATTTGTTTACGGCCTCGCGCGGCTAATGTTTAGAGCTTCCTCAGCACAATGGCGATGGTGTTGAGGTATTCGAGCGCACCGGCTTCAACGGCAGCGCGGTCGCCTGCTGCGTGCTCGTTGTCGCAGGCGAGCCAGTCTTTCCATGCTTCATCCGTGCAGAGCATAGGCTGCATCGAGACAATCTCGACGCCGGGGGTCGGCTCGATCATGGCGCGCCACCAGGCTATGTCGTGCATATAGTCGAGCTGCTCGGGTGTCCAGGACTTGAGCAGGCAAACGGGCAGGTTGTCGTGGCAGTCGTAAACCATGCCGGGGATGCTTAAGTAGAGCATCCCACCTTGCTTTACGTAGGGGAGTAGGCGCTCACCCAGATAGTGTGGGTCACGGCCGTAGTAGTTGTACGAGTCGATACTTACGACCGCATCAAAATAGTCGTGCTCAAACGGCAGCCCCTGCGAGGCGTCTGCCTTAACAGGGTGAATCGTGTCGCGCGAGATACCGAGCGAATCGAAGAACGCACGGTTTTCGACGGGGTCGCTCCACAGATCGACAGCGTAGGTGTCAAACCCGTATTCGCGGGCGAGTAGGGCGCTGGTGATACCGGTGCCCGATCCAAGGTCGCAGACGCGGACGCCGCAGGGGATATGCACATCGCGAAGCAGCTCTTCGCAGAGCTTGAGGGGATTAGGGCCCATAATCTTAGAGCGTACGAGTGTCGCGCCGAAGCTAGTTGCTTTTGGGAAGGATTGAGATTCCTGGGTTTGCATTGTTCTTTCCTATCAGGTGCAAAAATGGCAGATGACGGAGGCGGAACGGCGCAACAAACCACGGCCGTTGGACGGCCGTTTTCGTGGTTCTATGCGATTGACCGTTCCCTAAAGAACAATGACCAAAAAGACATCCCCTTGGATGATCGAGACTGAGCCGAGGCCCGTGACGTTTATATTGTAAAACGTCACGGGCGTGCCGGGATATGCCGTTTGTCACGGATTTGCGAGCGTCTAGATCTCGCTTGGCATCGGCGCTATTTCCAAATCGCGAGCGCGGCGGTGCCCAGGACGATGAAGACGAGACCGATGGCGCTGCGCCGTGAGAGTTTTTCGTTGAATGCCAGGTGCGCAAATAGTACCGATACGACAATCGATAGTTTGTCGATCTGCACCACGACGCTCACCTGGCCTGTGGCGATGGCGTAGTAGCACAGCAGCCACGATGCGCCAGTCGCAATGCCCGATGCCGCGAGAAATACGAGTTCGTAGCGGTCTACGTGCACGGCTTGGCCCATCTTGCCTTTAGCTGCCACGATTGCCCATGCCATAACCAGTACCACGCAGGTACGGATTGCCGTGGCCAGGTTGGACTCGACGCCTTCGATGCCAACCTTGGCAAGGATGGACGTGAGCGCCGCGAACACGGCGGCGCCGAGGGCGTAAGCGAGCCAGGTCCGGTCTTGCTGCCGCTCGGGTCCGGCAGACTGCTTCTTCTCGATCATTAAAAACGTGCCGAGGGTGATGACAGCGGTTCCCACGAGCTTAAGTCCGATGATACCGTCCCGCCATGAAGCTTTGATATCGCTGTGGTGAGACAGGGGCCATAGTTCGAGAGGGCATTTGGTTAAGGCTCGAATCGAAGGTGAATGGTTTTCCGCGAAGTGAACGAGTAAATCTGGACCCCTGGAACATGCACACTTTTTTCGAACAAAACTGCAGGATTCTTAGACAAAAACCGCAGGAATTGAGTCCTTAAAAATGTCGATGCTACAGGGCACTGTTTTTACTCGTTCACTTCTCGGAAAAGTATTCACCTTCGATATGCTGACGGTGTCTTTTTGGTTGCCAAGAACTAGACGGCCTGCTGTGAAGGGCGGTGGTGACGCTATGCCGCCTCGTTTCATTGAAAAAATATGCGGGGTACCACCTAAGCTTTTTTAGCCGTCGATTACAGATCGCGTACTCGATAAACCTTGGTGCTGACAGCGCAGCTGATTACACATAGTGCGAGCGCCAGTACTGCAGTTCCTGCGCACAGACAGCCAAGAACGGCGGGATCGGGATTCGCCCCGGCAATCGACATAAGCCAGTTGCTGATGGGGTTGGAGGAACTCAACGTGGCCATGGCAAGGCATCCGAGCAGGGCAAACAGGCCAACGGATAGGCGCAGCGCCTCCATGTGTCCAAATCGAAAGAACAGCGGCTGCGCCAAAAACACCATCATGAGGGAGATGAGCATCGATGCTGCCGAGGCGATTGCGATTTCAAAGACCGTCTGTCCGGTCGAAGGAATGCCCGCGCTGTTGAAGAGCGGGATGGCGACGATACTCAAAAGCGTGGCGGCGCACGTCATGACGGCCGAGAAGACAACGATGCTCAGGTAGCGTGCGCAGATGATGTCTTTGCGCGTGAGGGGCAGCGTTGCCCTATAGCGCTCCCATCCGTTTTGATTGTCGAAGCCTGCCAGCGAGCTCATGACCATGATAGGCGACATGGCGCTGAGCGCGCAGGCGCCGGCACTCATGCCGGAGTCGCCACCTGACGTGTTGGCGAGGGTCAGCACAACGAATATGAACAGGCCGACGCCCGCTATGCTTGGGACAAGCGTGCGAACGATGGCGAGCTCGGACATAAAGGCGCGTTTCATTTCGAAGCCCCTTTCAGCGTGAGGCGTAGATAATCGTCAATGGTTGCCCGATCGCAGGGAATCTCGGGGAAGGCCTCGAGCGTTTCGCGACGGTTGGGCACGAGCACGTCCACGCTATAAGCGTGGTGGGCGGCACGGGCGCCTTCGACGCAAGCCATAAGCTCGGCGGCCTGCGCTTGGGTACAGTGGGCGATGCCGGCGCGGTCGGTAATGTCCTCGCGCGGCAGGTCAAACACAATCGAGCCGTTATCGATGCAAATGATGCGGTCGGCAGCGCGATCGAGGTCGGACGTAATGTGGCTCGAGAGCAGCACGCTGCGCTGGCCGTCGGCGACAAAGGCAAGCAGCTCATCGAGCAGCTCCTCGCGTGCCATGGGATCAAGGCCCGCGGTGGCTTCGTCCAAAACGAGCAGCTTGGCCTTGTGACTGAGCGCACAGGCAAGCTGCAGCTTCATGCCCATGCCGCGGGAGAGGTTCTTGACCTTCGCCTTGGGATCCAAGCCAAATCGGTCGATGAGGCTGGCGAAGGTGTCGTGGCTCCAGGTGGGGTACGCCGGGCTTACGAGTGCCTCAACTTCGGTCACCTTGAGTGTGGAAGGGAAGGGGCATGTGTCCAGCACGAGGCCGACACGAGTGCGCAGACAACGCTGCGCTTCACCGGGCGCGTCGGCGCCGCAGTGCTGCCCAAACAGGTGCACCTCGCCGGCATCGAGCTTTATAAGCCCGAGCGCGGCGCGAATGGTCGTTGTCTTGCCGGCGCCGTTTGCGCCCACAAAGCCAACAATCTGGCCGGGCTCCACGGCGAGCGTGACATCGCGTAGTGAAAAGCGGTCGCTTACAGCGCGTGAGATGCCTTTGAGTTCAAGCAAGTTTTGCATGGTATAGCCTTTCTTGCAGATGGCTACTGCATGTTTTCGGGGGCTACCAGGTCGAGCATTTCGTGCAGTTTGTCGCGCGTGACGCCCAAGGCTTCGGCTTGGCTCGCCGCTTTCGCAAGCAGGTCTTCGATATGGCATAGCTGGTTTTCGCGCAAGAGCTCCTGGTTGCCCTCGGCGACAAAACAGCCCTTGCCCTGCACGGTGCAGATAAACCCGAGTTGCTCTAGGTCGGCGTAGGCGCGCTTGGTGGTGATGACGCTCACACCTAGGTCGCTCGCGAGTGCACGGATGCTGGGGAGTTTGGCTCCCGCAGCGAGCGTGCCCGATAAGATCTGAGCTTTGACTTGCGAGGTTATCTGCTCGTAGATGGGCTTGTCGCTCGAATTGGATAGGATGATGTCCACAGCGGCTCCTTAGCTGTTGGGCTACACGTGTATATAACCGGTAAGCACAGTATATATACACTATGCACAGTTATGCAAGAGGTAAATAGGGATTGTCCGCTCGTTCATTCATCTCAATCTGTAACATCTGGAACCGATTTGGACGGCTCCTGTTACAGATTGAGATTTTGCTGGTGGGCCCCACCTGGTTGTCTCAATCTGTAACAACTGGAGAAGTTTTTGGCTGCTAGATGTTACAGATCGAGATCTTTCTGGGACGCCCACCTGTTTGTCTAAATCTGTAACAGGTAGAGGTTCAAAAACCGTCTAGATGTTACAGATCGAGACAAACTGCTGCGGAGTGCCGTCATCGACTGCTACACAGGCCCCAACTGATGAATTTGTCCTGATAGGCGCCCTAGAGCGGAATTTCGCGGCTACAATAGTGCGGTTACAACGACGTAATGCACTCAATGCAAGAAAGGATCCGCATGGCAAGCCTGTCGGATGAAATCTCGTCGCGCCGCACATTCGCGATCATCAGCCACCCGGATGCCGGTAAGACCACGCTTACCGAGAAGCTGCTGCTCTATACCGGCAGCATCCAGACCGCCGGTTCGGTCAAGGGCAAGAGCTCGGCCAAGCATGCCGTCTCGGACTGGATGGACATCGAGAAGGAGCGCGGCATTTCCGTCACCTCCTCGGTGCTGCAGTTCACTTATAACGGCGCCTGCGTCAACATCCTCGATACCCCCGGTCACCAGGACTTTTCGGAGGATACCTACCGTACCCTTATGGCCGCTGACGCCGCAGTCATGGTCATCGACGGCGCCAAGGGCGTCGAGGCCCAGACCAAGAAGCTCTTTAAGGTCTGTACGCTGCGCCACATTCCCATCTTCACCTTTGTGAACAAGCTCGACCACGAGGCTCGCGATCCGTTTGAGCTCATGGAAGAGATCGAGAATGTCCTGGGCATCAATACGTATCCCATGAACTGGCCGATCGGCAGCGGCCGCAATTTCCGCGGCGTGTTCGATCGTCAGACCCGTCGCGTCATTGCCTTTGAGGGCGACGGTCACGCCAACGCCACCAAGAAGGTCGCCGAGGTCGAGGCCGAGCTGGGCGATTCTTCCATGGATGAGCTCATCGGCGAGGAGAACCATAAGAACCTGATGGACGACATCGAGTTGCTCGATGGTGCCGGCGACGAGCTCGACTTGGATGCCGTGGCCTGCGGCAAGCTGAGCCCGGCGTTCTTTGGCTCGGCGCTTACCAACTTTGGCGTGGAACCCTTCCTTAAGGAGTTCCTGCGTCTGGCCCCGACGCCGCGTGCCTATACCGATACGCTTACCAGTGAACCGGTCGACCCCTGCCGCGACGACTTTAGCGGCTTTGTGTTTAAGATCCAGGCCAACATGGACAAGAACCACCGCGACCGCATCGCCTTTGTGCGCATTTGCTCGGGTAAGTTCGAGCGCGGCATGGATGCCTTCCACGTGCAGGGCAACCGCAAGCTTAAGCTTGCCACGGGCACGTCGATGATGGCCGACGACCGCGCCATCGTGGACGAGGCGTACGCGGGCGATATCGTGGGCCTGTTCGATCCGGGTATCTTTAGCGTCGGCGACACCGTGTGCTCCGGCAAGCGCCATGTGCAGTATCCGCAGATTCCGACGTTCGCCCCCGAGATGTTCGCTCGCATTACGCAGGTCGACACGCTCAAGCGCAAGCAGTTCGTCAAGGGCATGGAGGAGCTTGCCCAGGAGGGCGCCATCCAGATCTTCCGCGAGCTTGGTGCCGGCATGGAGAGCGTCATCGTGGGCGTGGTCGGCGTGCTACAGTTTGAGGTACTCGAGCGCCGCCTCAAGGCCGAGTACCGTGTTGAGGTTCGTCGCCAGCCGCTGCCCTATACGGACATTCGCTGGATCCAGAACGACCCCGACACCATCGATATCCCGGGCCTTTCGCTCACGCGCGACACGCTGCGCGTCGAGGACATGCGCGGTGGCAAGCTGTTGCTGTTCACGAGCCCGTGGAACGTGGATTGGGCAACCGACCACAACCCCGACCTTATCCTGTCGGAGTTTGGCAACGTAGCCTTTTAACGCATCGGCGCGGTGGCCCTGCGGGGCTGTCGCGCTTCCTGCTTGCCTGATGCCGCGTGAGCGGCTATCATGCCCACCGTCGTCTCAAGACCGGGGCGTCCGAGCAGTTCGGGTCCGATATCCTGCTCGTTAAACCTAAAACCAAAGGAGTACATAATGATCAAGAAGGTCATGGAGGACTACAAGGTCCTGTTGCGGAGCATTCCCGCGGCAACGGTTTCGCTGTTTTTCGTGAGCGTTATCATGATGAACCTGCTGGCCAACAAAGAGCTCATCAGCCTGCCGTATCTGGCACTCGATTGCGGCTTTGTGGTGAGCTGGGTCTCGTTTTTGTGCCAGGACATGATCTGCAAGCGCTTTGGCGCCAAGGCATCCATCAAAATCTCTATCCTCGCGCTGGCGGTCAACCTTGCCGTGAGCCTGTGCTTTTGGGCGTGCTCGCTCACACCCGGTATGTGGGGCGCCTACTACGACACGGGCATGATCGAGGTCAACACCGCCCTTAACGCCACTATCGGCGGCACCTGGTACGTGGTGCTGGGCTCTTCGCTGGCAATGCTCGCTTCTGCCGTGGTTAACTCCACGCTCAACCAGTCGCTCGGCCGTATGCTCAAAAAGAATAACTTCGCGAGCTTCGCCTTCCGCTCCTATGTGTCCACGGGTGTTGGCCAGTTTATCGACAACCTGGTCTTTGCCATTGTGGTGAGCCACACGTTCTTTGGTTGGACCTGGGTGCAGGTCCTTATGTGCTCGCTGACCGGCGCTGTTGCCGAGCTGCTGTGCGAGGTCTTCCTGAGCCCCGTGGGCTACAAGGTCGTGCGCGGCTGGGAGCGTGAGAATGTGGGCGCCGAGTACCTTGAGCGTCACGCAACCGCCTAAGGAGCAAGTATGCGGGTTTTGATTACGGGCGCTTCGGGCGGTATCGGAGCAGCGTGCGTGCGGCGCTTTTTGGATGAGGGCCACGAGGTAGTGGGCTTTGATCTGCTGCCGGCGGCGATCGAACACGAACGCTACCGCCATCTGGTCGTTGATGTACGCGAGCCTGACTCGTTTCCAGGCGACCTTGAACCCCAAGTGATCGTGAACGTTGCGGGTACGCAGGATTCGGTCGACGATATCGCCGCCAACCTGCGTGGCACCATCAACGTGACCGAGCGCTACGCTTTTGTGGGGGAGGGGCTTGTCGCCAAGCCGGCGCCCGCTATCAAATCCGTGGTCAATGTGGGGTCGGCGAGTGGGCATACGGGATCGGAGTTTCCCGCCTATGCTGCCAGCAAGGGCGGCGTTATCGCCTACACCAAGAACCTTGCAAACCGCCTGGCACCGCAGGCCATCGCCAACAGTGTGGACCCGGGTGGCGTTATCACGCCGCTCAACCGTTGCGTGATGGAAGACGAACACCTGTGGAACCAGATTATGGAGCTTACACCGCTTAAACGCTGGGCAACCGCCCAAGAGATCGCCGAGTGGATCTACTTTGTGGGCGTGACCAACCGGTTTATGACCGGGCAGAGCCTGCTCATTGATGGTGGCGAGGCCGGCCGCACACAATTTATTTGGCCCGAATAGGAAACGCGCCCGATGGAAAGCCGTCGGGCGTATTTTTGATGTATCGATTTTTAGCCGAGACAAGTCCAGTTGACGGGGGTCGAGCCGTGCTGTTCGAGTAGCCGATTGGCTGCCGAGAAGGGTCGCGACCCCATAAAAGCGGGGAGTTCTGCCGTGGCACGGTTGGCCGAAAGCGGCGAGGGGTGCGTGGAGGCAAGGCAGAACTTGCCGGTTGTTTTGCCCGCGTCGATTGCGGCGAGCTTGCCCTCAACCATCTGCTGGGCAAAGCGGCCCCATGCCAAAAAGACTACCGGTTGGGGTAGCTGGCAGCAGCGTTCGATAACGTAGTCGGTGAGCGTACTCCAGCCCAGCTTGGCGTGTGAGTTCGCGGCATGCTCGCGCACGGTAAGCGTAGTGTTGAGGAGCAGGACGCCCTGTTGTGCCCATGGCGTCAGATCTCCCGTGGCGGGAATGGGACAACTCAGATCGGCTTTGAGTTCCTTATAGATGTTGCGCAGGCTTGGCGGCAACTTGATTTGCGTCGCGGGGACCGAGAACGATAACCCCATGGCCTGGTTGGGTCCGTGATAAGGATCTTGGCCCAAGATGACAACTTTGACCTGGTCGGCCGGCGTGTAGGCGAGGGCATTGAGGATGTCGTCTTGTGCCGGGTAGATGGTCTGCTCGGCACGCAAAAGGGCGATGCGCTCGAGCAGCTGGTTCGTAGTGTCACGTACCGGCTGCGGCGCATCGCCCAACCAAGTTGCTATGTTGCGGTCGCGAGTTGCGGTGTCCATGGAGCTCCTTTATGGCAGATGCTATGTTGGCATCTATTGTAAAGGCGCACCGGTTGCCTTTATGCCGCGGCTGTATGAAGAGCGGGGTCTACGAGACGTGCTCGGGCACTCCTGCCATATGAGCGCGTCCATGTGCGCGGAGGTGCGGAAGCTCGACGGTTGCCGCCATGACGCCGGTGAGGATGAGAGCTGCACCCAGGAAGGCGATGGGGCTCAGGACCTCGCCGACTAGGAAGAACGAAAAGACGGCGGAGCAGACTGGCTCGAGCGAGAAGGCAAAGCCGGTGGTCTCGGCGGGCACGTGGGGCTGCACGAGCGTCTGGGTGATAAAGCCGTAGGCAGAGCAGATGAGTGCGAGTGCGACGACGACCACGACCTCGCCCGGCGTGCCGGGGAGTGTGAAACCGCCAAAGGTGAATGCGGCGATGCCCGAGAATAAGCCGCCGAAGCCCAGCTGCCAAACGCCCAGAGCAAGCGGATCGACTTCTTCGACAAAGCGCTTGGCCACGATAATGTGGCCGGCATAGACAAAGGCGGAGAGCAGCATGATGAGCGCGCCCGGGTTCAGGCTGGTGAAGTCGGCGCCCGAGAGCAGCAACATACCGCAGGTGACGATGGCGGTGCCGACGAGCACTTTGCGCTCGGGGGCGCGGTGCAGAAGGGCGGCGTTGGCAAACGGCACGATCACGACCGTCAGGCTCTGCAAAAAGCCGGCAGTGGAGGCAGAGGTGAGGCTGGAGCCCAGGCACATGCAGGTGAGCTCGGTTGCCATGATGGCGCCGATGATGGCGGCACGGACCATAAGGTCGCGGTTAATGCGCAACGCGCGCTTGTGGAAGAGCAGCAGGCAGGCCACAAAAGCGATGATGCAGCGTAGCGCGACGATACTCGTGGCGTTCATGCTGTCCATGCCGATCTTCATGAGGGGATACGAAAAGCCCCATGCGACGGGAACGGAAAATGAGAGCGCGATTGCTTTTTTGCGATCCATGGGACTCCTTTTGTTGCAGAACGGTTTCGTAACAAGGATTCTGCTCCCAGATTTGGATGTAGTAAAGCGAATGTATCTTCAGTATGATTAAGAAATGCTAATGTCATTAGGAAAAGCACTGGCAAAACGTTTTACGGCTGCATTGTTGTGGAGGCACGATGGCGTCGCGGTATCAGATTGTTTGTATGGTGGTCGATTGCGGCAGCCTGAAACGCGCGGCGGACGAGCTGGGCTATACGCAAAGTGCGGTGAGCCAGGCCGTCAAGGCACTCGAGCGCGAGCTGGGTACCACGCTTATCGAGCGCGGTAAGCAGGGCGTTTCGCTTACGCGCGACGGTAAACAATATCTGCCGTATCTGCGCCAGATTGTGACTGCCGAGGCTGAGCTCGAGGGCAAGCGCCAGGAGCTGCTGGGGCTTTCGTCGTCCGATATTCGCATCGCGACGTTTACCAACGTGAGTCGAACCGTGTTACCGCGCGTGATCCGCGACTTTGGGGCGCTGCACCCGGGCGTACGCTTTACCCTCAAGCAGGGCGACTACACGCGCAACGCCCAATGGGTGCACGACGGCGTAGTGGATTTTTGCTTTACGGCACGTGGGTTTACCGCAGGGCTCGAGAAGCGCGTGGTCTATCACGACGAGTTGGTGGCACTGTTGCCTGTCGCGCATCCGCTGGCGGCAAAGGAAAAAGTGACGCTCGCCGACCTGGCTTCCGAGCCGTTTGTGCTGCTGGATGAGGGCGAACAGAGCCTGGTGCTCGATGCATTCGCGGCGCATGGCCTGTCGCCGCACGTGACGAGCGAGGTCACCGACGACTACACTATTATGGCGATGGTGGAGGAGGGCCTGGGCGTGAGCATGCTGTATCGCCGTACCGTTGAGGGCATGCAGGCCGATATTCGCGTACGTCCCATCGTGCACGCCCCCTTGCGCGACGTAGTGGCGGCCTGGCGCAGCTGGGACACCATGCCTATCGCCACGAGGCGCTTTATCGACTATATGAGCTCGCATATTGTCAATTAATGACTGGCGTGGCGTTGAGTGCGGTGTTTAGCAGGCTGTCGCTTTGGCTTGGGTGGCGCGATAGGTGCGTGTCGGGTGGCAGAGTAGTACCGCCACGACCATAAAGAACGCCGTGGTGCCCAGGCTGATGGGGTAGACCATCATGATGTTCGCAAAGGTGCGGAAGTGCGGGAACACGCAGAATACCCAATAGAAGCGGATGCCGCAGACGCAGATCATGGTGATAAGGGCGGGTATGAGCGAGATACCAAAGCCGCGCAGGTAGCCGGACATGTTCTCGTAGAACATGCTAAAGGCATACGCAGGGAAGATCGAGCACACGCGGATATAGCCGATCGAGACGATGTTGGGATCGCTGTTGAACAACGACAAGATCTCGCGCCCCAGACCGACAATAACAATAATCGTGGTGAGCGCGACGATACCGCCTTCGACCAGGCAGACCTTAAGGGTCTTGGTGCAGCGGTCGATCTGGCGGGCACCGTGGTTTTGCCCCACAAAGGTGGTGCAAGCCTGGCTAAAGCTGTTGAGTAGGTTGTAGCACACGTACTCCAGGCTCATGGCGGCGCTCGAGGCCGCCATGACCTCGGTGCCCAGGCTGTTGATGGCGGACTGGATGATGATGTTGGCGACGGCAAAGACGGCGCTTTGGATGCCGGCGGGCAGGCCGATCTTGACGATGCGCTTGAGGGCGACGGGGTCGATAGCAAGGTCGCGCGGGGTGACGCGGACGACGGAGTCGGTCTTGAGCAGGCGGATAAAGAGTGTAGCGGCGCTGACGGTGTAGGCGATGACGGTGGCGATGGCGACACCCGCGACGCCCCAGTGGAGTACGGGGACAAAGATGAGGTCCAGGCCAATGTTGAGGACGGTGGACACGGCAAGCGCTTGCAGCGGCATGCGGGTGATGCCGACGGAGCGGAAGATCGCGGCCTCAAAGTTGTAGAGCAAGATTGAGGGCATGCTGAGCAAAAAGACGCGTAGATAGAGCGAAGCGAGCGGCATGGTCTCGGCGGGAACGTTGAGCGCGGCGAGCATGGGCTCGGCAAAGATCTCGCCCAGAGCGATGACGACAAAGCCCACGAGCGCCATTAAAATCGAGGTATGGACGGCGCGTTTGACCATATTCTGATCGTTGCGGCCGATAGCGTTGGCGATGACCACGTTGGAGCCAAGCGACATGCCAATAAACAGGTTGAGCATAAGGCTGGTAAGCGGAACATTGGAGCCGACTGCCGCCATGGCGAGGGTTCCCTGGTCGCCCGAGAAGTTACCGATAATGACCGTGGCGATGAGGTTTGACAGCTGCTCCAAGATGCTCGTGGCGGCCACGGGCAAGGCGAACAGGGGGATATTGCGCCACAGTGAGCCGGTGGTCATGTCGATGTGCTTAGATGCGGTATCAGCCATACGCTCTCAATCTCTAACGTGCTATTTCGTGCTTATTTGCGCAGACGATGATACTCCTAATCACCTAGTCATTGGGGGCGTTCTTAAACGACTAGTCATTCAAGAACGTCCCCAATGACTAGGTGGGGAAGGCGTGCGACAATGGTATACGTTGTGTTGTTCGCGCTAAGGAGTTGCCATGTTGTTGTGCCCCGTTTGCCATGAGCCGTTGGTGGACGACGAGCGCGGTGCTGCATGCGCGGGCGGACACCGGTTTGACCGTGCGCGCGAGGGTTATCTATATCTGCTACGTTCGTCCAAGAGCGGCGACTCCATGGGCGATCCCAAGTCGCAGGCACGCAGCCGTCGTGACTTTTTGAACCGTGGCTACTATGCGCCGCTGCGCGATGCAATGGTCGAGCTGGTGCGCAAACGGGTTTCTGGGCGTGCTGCGTCTACAGGCGGTCCCATGACGCTGCTCGATATTTGCTGCGGTGAGGGTTACTACACCAGCGCCATGGGCGCGGTGCCGGGCGTGGACGCTTATGGCTTTGACCTGGGCAAAGAAATGGTACGCCTGGCCGCCAAGCGCGGCGATGCGACCTATTTTGTGGCCAACATGAAAGACATCCCAGTGGCCGATGGTGCCTTCGATATGGTGACCGAGCTCTTTGCTCCCTTTAACGAGCGCGAGTTTGCCCGCGTGTTGGCGCCGGAGGGTTCGCTCTACACCGTGGTGCCGGGTGCCCGTCATCTCTTTGGGCTCAAGGAGGTGCTCTACGACACGCCGTACCTCAACGACGAAAAGCTTCCGAAGACGATGGAGCTTAAACTGGTCGGCACACAGCGGGTGTCCGCGAATATTACGCTCCAGACCCAGGCCGACATCGAGGCGGTGTTCCAGATGACGCCGTACTACTACCGCACACGCCCTACCGACAAAGAGCGCCTGGCAAACCTGGACACCCTTAAAACCGACATCGACTTCATCATTGCCGAGTACCGCCACAGCTAACCAACCTGCCAAAAAGGGACAGGTTTATTTTGGCAGGTTTTATCTGGGCAAATGTAAAGGGCCGACCGCGTTACTGCGCGATCGGCCCATGTTAGTTGCTTGGCTGCAGGGGTTATGAGAAGCGAGTGCCTACAGGCGGTCCTTGTTCTCGGCCTTAACGGCGTGCGCCTGCTGAACAAAGAACAGGTCGTAGACCACGATGACAAAGGCACCGATATTGACGGCGCTGCCGCCGAGTGCGGGAAGCGTGAGCACGGCCTGCGCAATCGTGGCGATTGCGGCAACGATGCCGAGCTTAAACGCGCTATCCACCTGCGAGGGCTTGTTGGCGCCCTTGATGCCCGCAACACCTGCGGAAAGATCGACAATGCCCTTGACGACAAGCACGACCGCGGCGAGCATGGCGTTCGACCCGTACGTGGAATCGAGGCTGCCCCTGGCGATACCGATGCCGGCGATGACGAGGCTGGCGATGCCCAAAACAAAGTAGACGAGGGCAAGGATTTTGAGAGTCTTGCGAGCGGAGCTCATGGCTGGTCCTTTCGATACGAGTACGCCGATCTGGCGTAGCCCATGTGTTGCACATATGGTGAAGCACATTGTAGTTCAACGCAGCGATGCGTGCGCCTGAAAGCGCTTTGAGCCCGCGCAGCCCAATCCGACCTTTCAAAAAGGAAAGCTAGACGTAAGCCAAATCGATGGCAGCTCATGTGCGGCGCTGCGATGATGAGACCGTAACAAGGAGCTGTTCTTAAGGAGGAGCCATGATGTACGGAGCAGGGCGAGTGCATGAGCCGCGGTCGTTGGGAAGGCGCATGGGCGATTCTGTGATCGCTGCCGTGTGCACGGGATTGATGGCGGTGCTTTGCATTGGGATGCTGTGGGCCATGTCGCATGTGGGACAATAGCGGACGGTTGGGTGCTGGCATAAACGGCGCTCACGTATTCATTTTGCTTGTTAAGGAGTACCCATGGGCGTCGTCGATCCCTTTTCTGTTGCTCGGGCCGCGGGGCTTGAGCTGACCGGGAAGTCCGCGGGCCTCACGCTCACCGACGGCACGATGGAGTTGCGTGCCGATTTTGTCCGCATGCTGCCACGGCTCAAACAGGGCCGTCTGCAGCAAGAGCTGTTGGTAAAGGCTGCGCGCGCAAAAGGCGTCGAGTGCCCATGGGCGATTGATGCCACGGCAGGCTTTGGCGAGGATTCGCTGCTGCTGGCGGCTGCGGGCTTTACCGTCGATCTGTATGAGCAGGATTGCGTGATCGCGGCGCTCCTCAAGGATGCCTTGGATCGCGCGGCAGATGATCCAGCGCTTGCGACTGCCGTGGCCCGCATGCGCTTACATGCGGGCGAGGACAGCATTGCCGGCCTTCACCATATAACTGAGTTGATCGGGCAGGGCGAGCTCACCGCTCCCGACGTGGTGTATTTGGACCCCATGTTTCCCGAGCGCACAAAGAGCGCGGCGGTTAAAAAGAAGTTTCAACTCTTGCATCATCTGGAACAGCCGTGTGCCGATGAGGAGACGCTGGTCGAAGCTGCGCTTGCGGTGCGCCCGCGCAAGGTCGTTATCAAGCGGCCGGTGAAGGGGCCGCTGCTTGCCGGCGTTAAGCCGAGCTATCAACTTGCGGGCAAGGCCGTTCGTTACGATGTTTTGGTGCCGCCGCGCCCGTAGCTTGCGGGCGATGGTTGGCGCTCCGTCAGTGCCGTGCCGATGCGGGGCCTATTTCCAAGGGTGCGACGTCAGGTGCCAGCCGCCGCAGTATTCGCATTTGTAGCAGGCCAAACCACGCCGCCCGCGGCTTTCGCAGTCGGCCATAACGGCCTCGGCCTCGGCGCGTGTGCCGTAACGGTTTTTGCGCTCGCACGACTTGTAGCGCCAGGCTTCATCGCGCTCGGCGTTCAGGGTGTCGCGGCGCTCGTCCTCGCGCGCAAACAGGTCGCTCATAGCGCCACCGGTGGCAGCGCCCAAAAACTCGCTTTTGGCCTTTGACCAGGCGGCTCGCTTTTTGCTTCCCATCTGCTTCTCGCCCCTCTTCAAACGCTGGTATCATTGCTCAATCAAAGTGATACCAATAAACGTGAGGTCGCCGCGTGATGATCAGAAAAACCCTCGATACCGACATTCCCGCCGTCATGGCTATCTATGACGCGGCCCGTGCCTTTATGCGCGCGCATGGCAACGCCACGCAGTGGCCCGAGGGCACGCCTTCTGCCGAGCAGCTGGCTGCCGATATCGCTGCCGGTGGTAGCTATGTGTTCGAAGTCGACGGCCGCGTGGTGGCGACGTTTGCCTTTTTACCGGGCCCGGACGAGTGCTATGACGTAATTGAGGACGGGCAATGGCGTAGCGACACTCCGTACGCCGTGCTGCACCGTGTGGCGTCCGACGGCACCGTGCACGGTATCGCGGCTGCGATGTTCGCCTTTGCCAAAGAGCGTGCCGACCATCTGCGTATCGATACGCATCGGGACAACCTGCCCATGCAGGGCGCGAGTATTAAAGCGGGGTTTGAGCGTGCCGGCGTCGTGTATGTGTCGGACGGCACGCCGCGTGTTGCGTTTGACTGGCTGCGCGAGGCATAAGAGCGGGGGCGCGTATCTACGCTCCATGTAAGCGAAAATGGCCCCGGGTGGGGCCATTTTTGATCGCTGCGCTGTTTTGCAAGGTGGTAGATGTCGCTCGCTGTCGGCTCTAAGGCACCTACGCTCGGGGCAGCTCGCTTCCGCAGTGGCAACACTTGGTCGCGCCTTCGTGCACCTCTTCCAGGCAATACGGACAGACGGGCGCCGGTGCGGCTTCCTCGGCGGTGGCACCGGCGAGCCTGTCGCCGATTTCCTGCGCCTTGTTGAATGCCTTGACGATGGCAAAGACGATTGCCGCCACAATCAAAAAATTGATGCACGAGCCGATAAAGGCGCCAAAGTCGATATTAGTGCCCGGCACCACCAGCCCCGAGATCTCGGTAGCGCTACCGCCGGCAATCACGGAGATAAGCGGGTTGATGATGTTATCGGTAAGTGAGGTCACGATGGCGGTGAATGCGCCGCCGATAATCACGCCGACGGCCATGTCCATCACGTTGCCGCGATTGATGAATTCCTTGAACTCGTTGAGCAATGTCTTCATGGTGACTCCTCGCTGTTGTGGGGTTCGCGTTGTTGCCGCCCCGGATGAGCTCGGGCAGGCAAAAAGGGGAGGTGCCGGCTTTCGCAAGGCGCGAACCTACGAAAATCGCCGCACGGCAACGCGGGGCGATGAGCTCGGTCGGGGGATAGGGCCCGCTTCGCCCGCCGGCCCGTAAATTGTATCATCCAGTGTGGAACGAGAGCGCCCGTTTCCGCGTGCGACGGGCTTGCAATAAGAGGAGAGCCATGTCGAAGCAAGCGGTCGTTGGAATCTTGGCGCATGTCGATGCTGGCAAGACCACGCTGGCCGAGGCCATGCTGTTCAATGCGGGTCGCATTCGTAAACGCGGCCGTGTGGACGATGGCGATTCGCATCTGGACACTAACGCGATCGAGCGCGAGCGCGGCATTACGATTTTCTCGTCGCAGGCCGTGCTCGACCACGGTGATACCCGCGTCATGCTCGTGGATGCACCGGGGCATGTCGATTTTTCTGCCGAGGCGGAGCGCACGCTGCGCGCACTCGACTACGCGATTTTAGTTGTGGGCGCCAACGACGGCGTGCAGGGGCACACCGAAACCCTGTGGCGCCTGCTTGCACGCTATGACATTCCGACGTTCATCTATATCAACAAAATCGATTTGGAGAATCCCGGCCGCGATGTTTTGCTGGCACAACTTGGGCGGCGTCTTTCCGAAGGCTGCCTGGATGCCAACGAACTGCTGGAGAGCGGCGCCGTTCAGGAGGACGCTGCTGCGTTGGACGAGGCGGCGCTCGAGGAGTTTCTTGAGGCAGGCGAGCTTTCCGTCGCAACGCTGTCGCGCATGGTTGCCGAGCGCAAGCTCTTTCCCTGCTTTGCCGGCTCGGCGCTCAAGGACCAGGGCGTGAGCGAGCTGCTGGATGGCATATGCGTGCTGATGCGCGAACAGATATGGCTTCCGGAGTTTGCCGCGCGCGTCTATCGTGTCAGCCGCGGGGATCGCGGCGAGCGCTTGGCATGGGTTAAAGTGACCGGCGGCACGCTGTGTGCAAAACAGATGATCAGCGGACGTTCCGGTGCCGAGGTATGGGAGCAGAAGGTCGATCAGGTGCGCATCTATAACGGCGAAAAGTATGAGCTTGCCCAAGAAGTTGCTGCTGGCGGTATTTGTGCCGTGACGGGTCTTGCGCACGTTCGCCCAGGGGACGCCTTGGGTGCGGAGCCCATGTGTGATGCGCCCGTCATCGCTCCGGTCCTCACCTATACGGTGCTTCCGGGCGAACACGATGTCCATGCGGTGTTTAAAGCGCTGACTGAGTTGGCGGACGAAGACCCCATGCTCGGCGTAAGCTGGAATACTCATCTGGAGCAGATTCACCTGCAGCTGATGGGCGCCGTGCAACTCGAGGTCGTGCAGCGGGTGTTGGCCGATCGCTTTGGCCTTTCGATTTCGTTTGAGCCCGGCGGCATTCTCTATAAGGAGACTATTTCGCAGCCGGTCGAGGGCGTGGGCCACTTTGAGCCACTGCGCCACTATGCCGAGGTGCATCTGAGCCTGGAGCCGTTGCCAGCGGGTTCGGGCGTGCAGTTTGGCACCGTGACTTCGACCGACGAGCTCGATCTTAACTGGCAACGCCTGGCGCTTACAAACGCCATGGAGCGAGATCACCTGGGCGTGCTGACCGGCTCGCCCATCACCGATGTGCGCATTACGCTCACGGGCGGCCGCGCGCATGCCAAACACACCGAGGGCGGCGACTTTCGCCAGGCCACGTACCGCGCGATTCGCCAGGGGCTCATGCAGGCGCGTGAGGCCGGCGCGGCGGTGCTGTTGGAGCCGTGGTATCGCTTTGAGCTCGAGGTGCCGGGGGAGTGTGTGGGCAGGGCGTTGTCAGACGCCACGCGTATGGGAGCCGACTACGAGCCGCCGACGATGGCGGGCGAACGGGCAAAGCTTGTGGGTCGCGTGCCGGCATCTGAGGTGCAGGATTATGCGCTGGAGGTGGCCGCTTACACGAGCGGTCGCGGGCATCTGTACCTGGAGTTTGCCGGTTATGCGGCATGCCATGATGCCGAGCGCGTCATCGAGACGGCCGCCTATGAGCCCGAGGCCGATCTACCCAACACGCCCGACTCGGTCTTTTGCTCTCACGGCGCCGGCTACACGGTCAAATGGTACGACGTGCCCGCCGCGGCGCACGTAAAGGTCGATCCCGCCACCTTCCGCCCCTGGCGAGCGGCGGACGTCGAGTTTTTCGGCCATAGGTGATGGAGGGTCAGTCTCTTTGTCGCATCCTGTTGGTATAACTCGGTATAAGTTGGTATAACTGTTACCAGGGTTTGCCAATCCGAGGAGGCCGACATGAATCCAAATCCCTTTAAGCCCACGGCTGGTAAGCGGCCTCCGATACTCATCGGCCGCGAGTCGGTCATCGAAGATTTCGAGGAAGGGCTCGATAACGGCGCCGGAGCTCCGGGCAGGCTCATGCTCATTACGGGAAACCGCGGCTATGGCAAAACGGTTCTCTTGCGGGAGCTGCAGCGTTTAGCTAGCGAGCGCGGATGGGCGGTTGTCTCTGATTCCGCCTCGCTTGGCCTATGCGACCGCCTGGCCGATGCGCTTCGCTCGAATATGTCGGTTGCGACGTCAATGGAGTTCGGGCCGTCACTTGGCCGGATGTCGGTCGAGGCGGCGCGGGCAAAAGGCGAGACGTTGCGCGGGTTAGTCAACGAACGCCTCGAGAAACTCGGGCCGGGAAAGGGCTTACTGTTTGCGATTGACGAGGCCCAATCGGCATCTATCGAGGAGCTGGCGGCGCTGGCCGTTCTCTATCAGCAGGTGCTCGGAGACCAGGATGCTACGGGCTTGCCCGATAGAGACCAGCACGGTCTTGCGCTGGTTTTTGCCGGCTTGCCCAGCATGGTTGATGACTTGCTCGAAGAGCCGATCGTAACGTTTTTGCGCCGCGCCCAGCAGCGTACGCTGGGTGCGATTTCTTTGCCCAAAGTGCGCGATTCATATATCCAGACGGTCAAAGGCACTGGTCTTTTCGTTGATGCGGAGACGGCGGACCTTGCGGCGCACAAGAGCATGGGGCATCCCTATATGGTTCAGCTGGTGGGATATTACATGTGGAGGTCTGCTGTCCGGCGTGACTCGCGGGTCATTGAAGTGTGCGATGTCGAGGCTGGCTACGCGGATGCCATCTCCGAGTTCTATGAAGCAGTGGACGCTCCCTTGTATTACGGGTTGCGCAGTCCGCAGCGCCTCTTTACCGAGGTCATGGCGGCTGATGGGGGCAAGCCGACGCGCATGGCGGCCATCATTGAGCGCTGCGACCCACCCAAAGCTGAGCGAGCAAATATCGCGCAAGCCTGATTCGCGAGCGCGTCATCGAGGCTGCCGGATACGGTCTCGTCCGGTTTACCGTGCCCATGCTGGGCGAGTGCATCCGCGACCGCGTTTTATGGCATGAGTAGGGTGATAAAGGTGACGGAGCAGAAGATGAGCCCGCAGGCTATAGAGGTACGTGGCGCGCGTGTGCACAACCTCAAGGACATCGATATCGATATTCCGCTGGGAAAGCTCGTGGGTATTGCTGGCGTATCGGGTTCGGGCAAGAGTTCGCTGGCACTGGGCGTTCTTTACGCCGAGGGCTCGCGTCGCTACCTGGAGGCGCTTAGCACCTATACCCGCCGCCGTCTGACACAGGCCGAACATGCCCAGGTGGACGAGGTGCTGCACGTACCGGCGGCGCTCGCATTGCATCAGCGCCCCAGCGTGCCGGGTGTGCGCTCGACCTTTGGTACCATGACCGAGCTCAACAATAGCCTGCGTCTGCTCTTTAGCCGTTGCGCCCATCACGTGTGTCCGCACTGCGGGGCGCGCGTGGAGCCGAGCCTTAACGTGGCCGCGGGCCTGTCGCTCACGTGCCCCGAGTGCGGCCGTGAGTTCTACGCGCCGGGTGCCGAGGACCTTGCCTTTAACACCGGCGGCGCGTGTCCCACCTGCGGCGGCACCGGTGTCATGCGCGAGGTGGACGAGGCGAGCCTGGTGCCCGACGAGTCCAAGACCATCAACGAAGGCGCGGTGCTTCCTTGGGGCACGCTCATGTGGGATCTGATGAAGCAGGTGGCAGGCGAGATGGGTGTGCGTACCGACGTGCCGTTTAACCAGCTCACGCCTCAAGAGCGCGACATTGTGTTTCACGGTCCGGCGGTTAAGAAGCACATTCTCTACGTTCCCAAAAACGGCGAGGGCGCTACGCCGCTCGACTTCACCTATTACAATGCCGTCTATACCGTCGAGAACGCGCTCGCCAAGGTTAAGGACGATAAGGGCTTAAAACGTGTGGCGCGCTTTTTGCGCGAGGGGCCATGTCGTGACTGTGGCGGCACGCGCCTCTCCGAGGCTGCGCGCCAGCCCCAGGTGCGCGGTATCAATCTGGCGCAGGCCGCGGCCATGACGCTTGGTGATGCGGTTGAGTGGGTGCACGGGGTGCCCGCATCCTTGCCGCCCGAGATGCGGCCCATGGCGATGGATATCTGCGATTCGTTTTTGAGCGCGGCCCGTCGCCTGGTCGATCTGGGTCTCGACTACCTTTCGCTCGATCGCGCCGGTGCCACGCTCTCCACGGGCGAGCGTCAGCGCGTGCAGCTCGCCCGCGTGGTGCGCAACCGATCGACGGGCGTGCTCTATGTGTTGGACGAGCCTTCGATTGGCTTGCATCCTGCCAATGTTGATGGCTTGGTGGGCGTGATGCGCGATCTGGTGGATGACGGCAACACCGTGGTTGTTGTCGACCACGATACGCGCGTACTGGCGGAAGCCGACTATCTGGTCGAGATGGGCCCCGTTGCCGGAGCTGGCGGCGGCAATGTGATTGCCGCTGGCACGGTGGACGAGGTCGAACAATCACAGGGCAGCCGCATCGCCCCGTTTTTGCGCGCAGACCCCAAGCGTATGCGCCCGCAGGTGACTGACGACGAAATGTTCGATCAGGGCCACATCCGCATGGCAACCGATGCCATCCATACCGTCAAGCCGCTCGAAGTCGATATACCGCGCGGTCGCCTTGTCGCGGTGACGGGCGTTTCGGGTTCGGGTAAGACGACGTTGGTGCTCGAGACACTCATCCCGGCGCTTAAGGCCCAGGCAGCTGGCGAGCGCGTGCCAAGCCATGTGCGCTGGGTCGACGCTGAGGGTATCGCACGCGCAAACCTGATTGACGCTACACCTATCGGCGCCAACGTGCGCTCGACGGTAGCGACCTATGCCGACATCCATGATGAGCTGCGTCGCGCTTTCGCCCGTACGCCCGAGGCCAAGGCAGCCGGCTACAAGGCGGGTGCCTTTAGCTACAACACTGGCGCCTTGCGCTGCCCTACATGCGATGGCACGGGCTCGATATCGCTCGACGTGCAATTTTTGCCCGACGTCGAGATCGTCTGCCCAGCATGTCGAGGCTCGCGTTATGCAGACACGGCTTCGCATATCCATCGCGAGGGCAAGGACGGGAGCAAGCTTACGTTGCCGCAGCTCATGGAGATGAGCGTGGACGAGGCTCTCGACGCCACGGTGGGGCTCAAGAAGGTTCAGGCGCGCTTGCTGACCTTGCACGACCTGGGCTTGGGCTATCTTACACTCGGTGAGCCCACGCCGGCGCTTTCGGGCGGCGAGGCGCAGCGTTTAAAGCTTGCGAGCGAGATGGGCCGCGTGCAGGACGATGCCGTATTTGTATTCGACGAGCCCACGATCGGCCTGCATCCGCTCGATGTTCAGGTGCTGCTGAACGTGTTTGACGGCCTCGTCGCCAAGGGCGCCACGGTTATCGTGATCGAGCACGATCTCGACCTTATCCGCAATGCCGATTATGTGATCGACATGGGGCCGGGCGGTGGCGATGCGGGCGGGCAAGTCGTCTGCGCCGGCACTCCGGCGGAAATCGCTGCTTGCTCCAAGAGCATTACCGGCCGCTACCTATAGACAATGTGACAAAGGGACAGTCCCTTTGCCTCATTGATGCCTATTTCACGCATTGAGCGGCGAGATAGTCGCGGAAGAATGGCAATTCAAAAGCGACGACTCCGCGCCCGCGTTCTCCAATGATGCCGGCATCTATCATGCGGCGTCGGTAGCGGGAGACCTGCTGCGGCGAACGCTTAAGGCGCTCGACAAGGTCAGCGGTGGTGGATTCTTCCTCGTCATCGAGCATGGCGATGAGGAATCGCTTGTCCTCTGCCGTGAGTTCCCGATAGGTTGCCGCGAGGATTCGGTCGTCCATCTCGTCGCGCTCGATTTTGATTCCCAGGTCAAAGTCGCGTGACGAGATTTCCTTCGAATCGCTTGTGAGATCCCAGGCACGGTAGCCTACGAGTTGCAATAGGAAGGGAAAACCAGAGATCGAGCGAACGGCTCTATCGATTCCCTCAGCATCCTTTCACACCGCCGTTTAACTTCATTTTACTTTAGTTAATTCTGATTAAAAGTAAGGGCTCTTTATCAAGAGCGTCAATTAGGCGTGTGTGCCATCGGCGTAGCGCTTGAATGTGACAAAGGGACGGTCCCTTTGTCACATTCCCGGAAAGCCTGTCTGGCGCAGGGCTTCGTAGAGGACGATGGCGGCGCTGTTGGAGAGGTTGAGTGCGCTGATGCGGTAGTCGTCCGGATTGACGAAGTTGCCGCAGATATCCTGCCGAAGGATGGCCTCATGGCCGTCCTCGGTATGTCCGAGCGATTCCTCGTGGGCTTCCCAGGCCTCGGCGTTGTCGAGTGAGTCACAATCGCGCAGCATGGGGATGCGCTCGCAGCGCTCGGGCGCTGCGGCGAGCAGCCCTTCGGGAATCCCCGAGCTTTCGCTGCCAAAGACCAAATAGTCGCCGTCACGGTAAGTGCTTTGCGCATAGGTTCGGCGTGCCTTTTTGGTCAGCAGATGCAAGCGGTCGTCGGCGGGGGAAAGGTCATTGCGCGCAAGGAAATCCTCCCAGCTGGCATAGGTCGTCACGTCCAAGTTTTGCCAGTAGCCCAGGCCGGCGCGACGCACCGTTTTATCGTCGAGCGAAAAGCCCAGTGGCTCCACCAGATGCAGGCGGGCGCCGGTGACCACGCAGGTACGGCCGATATTACCCGTATTGGCCGGAATCTCGGGCGCATACAGCACGATATTGAACATGAATCTCCTTGGCATAGAACGAAAAACCACCACGAAGGGTACCTTCGTGGTGGTTTGATGGTTACGTGGGCGGAAAACGCCCACTTGGATAACCTAAGCGCGGTGCCAGTCGGTCAGGCAGGCATCAAGGGCGGCGATGAGCGCATCCTTGTCCATGTGACGGCCGATGATGCACAGGCTCGTCATGCGGTCGCCCGTCTCGTCGTCCCAAATCTGCATGATCTCGGGGTTCTCGTCGATGATCTTCTGCTTTTCGCCCTCGGGCGCCGAGTCGACAAACAGGCCGTTCTCCATCAGGCGCATCTGGCGGCCGGCCTGCTCGAACATGTAGCACATGTCCGGATCGCCGGTCTGCCACAGCGGACCCTTGACGCGAATGACCTCGTCGGGCCACTCCTGCTCAACAAAATCGGTGAACTTCTGCAGGTCAAACGGCTTACGGCGCGAGTACACAAAGGTCTCGATGTCGTACTCGAGCACCTCGGGGTCGTCGTGCTCCTCGGGATGCTCCATGGCCTCGATCCAGGCGGCGGAGTTGTAGGCGCGCATAAAGTCGAAGCGATCGGTATCGAGCAGCTCCTCCATGGGGACCTCGCCGTTTTGAGCCTCGACAATCACGGCGTCCTTCTGCAGACTGCGCACGATGGCCTTGAGCTCGGCGATCTGCTCAGGGCTCACGGTATCGGTCTTGTTGAGGATCAGCGTGGAGCAAAACTCGATCTGCTGGATGAGCAGGCTCTCGATGTCGTCCTCGTCGATATCCTCGGCCAGCAGGTCGCGACCGCCGTTGAACTCGTCGTACATGCGGGCGCAGTCGACCACGGCAACGATGTTGTCGAGCGCGAGCTTGGGTTCGCCGCCTACTTTGGCCTCGTCGCAGAAGCTCGAGATGGTGTAGGCGATGGGGATAGGCTCGCAAATACCGGAGGCCTCGATGATGATGTAGTCGAAATTGCCCGAATCGGCAATGCCCTGCAGCTGGTTGGCCAGGTCGTCCGAAAGCGTGCAGCAGATGCAGCCGTTGGTGAGCGGGATGAGGTCGTCGGTCTCGGAAAGGCCACCGTCGGCGATAAGGCTGGCGTCGACGTTGATCTCGCCGATATCGTTGACGATCACGGCGGCGCGGATGCCGCCGTCGTTGGCGAGGATATGGTTGAGCAGCGTGGTCTTGCCGGCACCGAGGTATCCGGTAAGCATGATGATCTTCACGGGCTTGTTGGGCATGTGCCCTCCTTTGTTAGATATGGCTTACAGCTGAATCTTATGCCAAACGCCTGCTCTTATACCCACGCGCCGGCAAATAACACAGGCTACTCCCAGGCTCCCCATACATCGGGGCAATAACCGACGGTGGCCTTTTTGCCGTTGCGCACGATGGGCTCGGCCAGTACCTGCTGATTCTCGAGCAGCTTATCAAAGCGCTGGCTGGGAGTGAGGTGCTGGATAAGTGCGAGTGTCTCCTCGTCCTTGGCTTTGGGGTTGAGCAGCTTGTCGATGCCGCCGACCGCCTGCATCACGCTCGTGAGCTCGCCTTTGCTCATCTCCTTTTCCTTAAGGTCAATAAACTGCACCTTAATGCGGCGCTCCTTAAAATAGCGCTGGGCCTTCTTGGTATCGAAGGACTTTTTGGTGCCGAAGATTTGCACGTTCATAGCATGTTCCGCCGTTCTAACGAACGGCGGTCACCTCGACGCTGCAAAGCCATCTGATGGGCAATCTGCCTTTCAATCGTCGGGCGCGGGCAACAGCCCAGCGCCCTCCTCTTTCAAGGCACCTTGCCTCATCAGCTGGCTTTTCGCTGACATTGATAGAACATCGAGGTGACCACCGCTGGACTTATCGAATGAAGTTGGTGCGCTCGCGATCGGCTTCGGGCGCGCTGATGCCGGCGGCCTGTCCTGCTTCGATACATTGCAGGAGCCAGGCCATGTTCTTGCCGATGTTGCGCATGGTGGCAAGGCCCTCGGCATCCCCATCGGCGTCGCCGGGCACGCGACCAAAGACGTTGTTCCAGTACGTGGAGGCGACCACGGGCATCTGGTTAATGGTGAAGTACTTGTTGAGCACATCGAAGGTGGTCGACGTGCCACCGCGACGGGCGACAGCGACCGCGGCGCCGGGTTTGTGCGCAAAGGCGTGCCCGCCCGCATAGAAGGCGCGATCGAGGGCCGAAAGGATGCGTCCGCTGGGGTGCGCATAGTAGACGGGTGAGCCAAAGACAAAGCCGTCTGCCTGCTCAGCGGCAGCGATGAGCTCGTTCACCACGTCGTCGTCAAAGGTGCAGCGACCGCCAAGCTTGCCGCACTGGCCGCAACCGATACAATCGCGAATGGGCTTGGCGCCCAGCTGAAACACCTCGGTATCAATGCCTTCGGCATTGAGCTGCTCGGCGACTTCGGCGAGTGCGCGGGCGGTGTTGCCGTTTGCCTTGGGACTGCCATTGACCAAAAGAACCTTCATCACAAACTCCCTCTGCTGTCGGTGACTTCTGCTGAGAATTATCTCACGTTGCGTGCGATGACGTTGGCATGGTGCGGGCGATGTTTATCCCGCAACGTTCTTAAGGGCGTTCATGCCTAAGGCCATCTAGGGGCATTGCGGTACGGCATGGGGAATGCATTGGGAAACGTTCGATAAATGCTTATAAACACGTTTTTGACGGCATACGTTGAAAGATATACTTGTTGAGTTCAAAAGCATGGGAACGGAGATGGTTGTATGGCACAGCCGGAGACATCACACACAGTGGGGCTTGCGCTCGAGGGAGGCGGCTACCGCGGTATGTATACGGCGGGCGTACTCGATGTCTGGATGGAGCACGGCTTAACTTGTGACCATATGGTGGGTGTCTCGGCGGGTGCGGCGTTTGGGTACAATTTTAAGTCACGCCAGATCGGTCGCGCCATTCGGTATAACAAGGCCTATTGCGCCGACAAGCGCTATGCGAGCGTGACAAGCTGGTTGCGAACCGGTGACATGTTCAATGCCGATTTTGCCTATCATGAGGTGCCGCTTGAGCGCGATCCTATCGACTTAGAGGCGTATCGTGCCTGTCCTATGCGGTTTACGTGTGTGTGCACCGATATCGAGACGGGTGAGGCCGTCTATCACGACCTGCCGTATGGCGATGAGCGCGATATCGAGTGGATTCGGGCATCGTCGGCGATTCCCGTGGCGACCAAACCCGTTCGGATTGACGGACATCGATATCTGGATGGCGGCGTGGCCGATTCCATTCCCAGTGCGTGGTTATTCGAACAGGGGTATGACCGCAACATCGTGGTGCTGACGCAGCCGGCAGGCTTTGTAAAGCAGCCGAACGGTTTGATGCCCATGCTGCGACGTGTGTTCCGCCACTATCCGAAGTTTGTCGAGGCGCTTGAACGCCGGCACGAGGTATATAACGCTGCACTCGACGACCTGGCGCGTCGCGAGGCCAGCGGCGAGGTTTTCGTGGTGCGTCCGAGCGAATCGGTGAAGGTGCCATCGCTGTGTCGCGAGCCAGAGGAGCTCGAGCGCATCTACCAGGTCGGTCGTCGTGATGCGGCCGCGACCTTGTCGGCGTTGGAAGCATATCTGGCAGAGTAGGGCAAACTGCAGAGCCCTCGGCGGAAACTGCGTCCCAGAATTTGCGTCTGGAATGGGATGCAGTTTCCCAATGGAGTCGCATGCGGAAAACGCATCCCAGAATGGAGGTCCAAACTGGGATGCGCTTTCCGCTATTGAAGATATGAGGCTGCGAATCAGCTGCTCGGCCTATGCCTATGCCTGCTGCCAGGTGTCGACAAGCTCCTTGGCTGCGGCGTGGGGGTCGTCAGCGCTGCAGACGGCGCTCACCACAAAGAAGCCCTCGACGCCGGTGGCCTTGAGCTTCGGCAGATCGGCTTTTTTGACGCCGCCGCCGACCACGATGGGAACGGGGCTTGCCGCATGGAGCGCGGCCAGGTCCTCAAAGCTCTTGGTGATGATGGAGCCATCTGCCGCGCGTCCACAGTCGCGCTTGGTCTCGGTCTCGTGGAGCGGGCCGATGCCCAGGTAGTCGACTAGGCTCATGTCGGCGGTCTTGACGTACTCGAGCATTTCCTCGCAACGGGCCGAAAGGCCCACGATGGCATCGGGGCCCAGAAGCTTGCGACAGACCTCGACGGGAATATCGCTCTGGCCCACATGCACGCCGTCGACGGAGATACCCTGTTCGCGTGCGGCGAGTACGCAGTCCAGACGGTCGTCGATAAGCAGGGCGACCTTGCCGGTCTTGCCGGCGCGAGCGATAGCCTGCGCGGCGTCGCCCGTCAGCGCGATGATCTCGCGGGCACTTGCCACCTTGGAGCGCACCTGGATGCAGGTAAAGCCGGCATCGAGCGCCTGCGCTACCACATCGCCCACGGGACGTCCCAGCGTGTTTTCGGGGCCGAGTACCAGATAGGCCGAGATATCAAGGTTGTCGCGGATGCTCATCGTGCTTCCTCCTGCTTTTTGATTTGCGCTTCCAAGCGCTCGAGTTTTCCGGTCATGGTGTCGGTAAAACCGGGTCGAATATCGGCTTTGAGCACGACTTCGGTGCGGATGCCCTTGCTTGCCAACACAAAGGTTGCGTCGCGTACGACCTGCATGACCTCGTCCCAGTCGCCCTCGATCTCGGTGAACATCGAGGTGGTGCGGTTGGGAAGGCCGCTCTCGCGAATGACGCGCACGACCTCGGCGACCTCGGCGGACAGCTCGTCGCCTGTGCCGCACGGGGCGATGGCTACGGCGACGAGCGTGTTCATGTCGGCAGCGGTTGCGGGTTCGGACATGGCTTATGCCTCCTCGAGCTCGAGGTGGTTATTCGCAATATCCTGAGCGGTCGCGCGGTAGAGTTCGTCGATAAAGGCGACCTTAAAGCTTGCCGGGGCATCAGCGACAGCGGCGGCACGCGTGCCGGCAACGTTGTAGACAGCGGTACCGCAGATGGCTGCCGTAAACGGATCGGCGGCGCAAGCGTACACGGCCAGGACGCCGCCCTGCGAGCAGCCACAGCCGGTAATCTTGGACATGAGCGGGCTGCCGCCGTGGGACTTGGCCACGGTCGTGCCGTCGGTAATCAGGTCGACTTCGCCCGAGACCACTACGGCGCCGCCGGTGTAGCGGGCGAGCGCCACGGCAGCGCCGCGGGCGGCGTCGACCGTATCGGTGGCATCGACACCGCGCACGCGGCTCAGGTCAGCCGCCTCGCCTTCAAGACCCCACAGGCCGGCGAGCGCGATGATCTCGGAGGCGTTGCCGCGCACGATGGCGGGCTTGTACTGCTTGAGCTCGTTTACCAGCTGGGTGCGCAGGCTACCGATGCCCAGGCCCACCGGATCGAGCACCCAGGGTTTGCCGGCGTCGTGCGCCGCTTTGGCCGCACGGGGAATCGTCTGCTCGTAGATGGGGAAGAGCGTGCCCATGTTGAGATAGATGGCGCCGCCGCCGGCAACGAGCGCCTCGCCCTCGTCGGGCAGATAGACCATGGCGGCCGAACCGCCTACGGCGAGCTGCGCGTTGGCGACAAAGTCGATCGTCACCGTGTTGGTGATGGAGCCGGCCATCGGGTTGGTGGCGCGAATCTCCTCCACGGCCTTGACCACATTTTGTTTAAGCTGTTTCGAATCAATCACTGCACATGCCTCCTTGGCATAGAAAAGGGGCGCTGTGCATAGACAGCGCCCCTGTAAAGGCGGCATGCTCCCTACGCCAGCATTAACTGACAGGTTCAAAGGATTGGGCCCCATGCCCTCTCAGCCTTGTGGTTTGCACCGCCGGCACTCCCGCATCGAATCTGTTGTTCCCTATACTAGCGCACCTGCCAAAAAGGGACAGGTTTATTTTGGTAGGTGGCAACTGGGGCGTTGCATTTTCCCAGATAAAACCTGCCAAAATAAACCTGTCCCTTATTGGCAGGTCGCTACAATGGATACGGTGAAAATGACTGGGGGCCTTATGATTAAACTTGTGCTGACCGATATGGACGATACGTTGATTCCAGCCGGGCATGACGGCGCCAGCGAATACGCCATCGAGGGCATTCATGCCATGCAGGCGGCGGGCCTGCACTTTGGCCCGGTTTCGGGCCGTCAGCCTTCCGCGATGGGCTGGATGTTTCGTAATCGTTCCGAGTGCTTCTCGACCGGTGCGTTCTGCAACGGCCAGGTCATGTTTGTCGACGGCGAGGTGGTAGCCTCGCATGCGACCGATAACGCCGCCCTTATTCGCTTGGCTGACTACTTGGAGCAAGAGACCGATGATACCTATCTGAAGGTCTACAGCTTGGGTGATGACTTTTGGGACAATGACGCCTATTGCGTGACGAGCGACCCCGAGCGCGTGCGTCGCGCTATGGAGTCGGGCGGCAACGCGTGGCTCAAAGGCGAAGAGGCCCCGTGCCGTCCCGTTGTCGGTGACGCGCCGGTGTTCAAGGCGAATATCTGGAGTGCCCGTTCGCGTGAGGGGCTCGCGGAGCTACGCGAGCGCGTTGCCGCCGAGGTGCCGGAACTCTCGCTCGTGTTTCCCAACAGCCGCGTGCGCCTTTTCGATATCTTGCCGGCTGGTTGGGACAAGGGCTGTGCCACGCTGGAGCTGGCGCGCGCTTTGGGTCTGACGCCCGACGAGGTGGCGGTGTTCGGCGATTCCGATAACGATCTGCCCATGATTAATGCCGTTCCCAACTCCGTTGCAGTCGCCAATGCCAATGAGGCCGTCACGGCTGCCGCGCGTTGGCATATCGGCGCTGCGGCAGACGATGCGGTTGCCGGGGCTCTGCATCAGATTGCCGCCTGCGCCGCGACGGGGGAGATGCCGTCGTTTATGCGCCAGATGGACGCGACGGGTCTTGGCGTCACGAACGTCTAGGGAGAAAGTCATGAAGCTTCAGCAGCTCAGGTATGTTGTTAAGGTTGCCGAATGCGGCAGCATTACCGAGGCCTCGCGCCGGCTCTTTGTGTCGCAGCCTTCGATTACCGCGTCGATTCGCGATCTCGAAAACGAGATGGGTGTGCACATTTTTGAGCGCACCAACAAGGGCGTCATTGTGTCCGAGGAAGGCGAGACATTCTTGGGCTACGCGCGCCAGGTACTCGATCAGGCCGACCTGCTCGAGGGCAAGTACAAGGGCGCATCCGAGCAAGTGCCACACTTTAGTGTGAGCTGTCAGCATTATTCCTTTGCCGTTAATGCGTTTGTCGACGTGATCCGTGAGTTCGATGCCGCACGCTACGACTTTACCCTGCGCGAGGAACAGACTCACGAGATCATCGAAGATGTCGCGCACATGAAGAGTGAACTGGGCATTCTGTACTTATCCGAACATAACCGCGAGGTTATCGAGCGCATGCTGGCGGCCAACGAGCTCGTATTCGAAGGGCTCTTCTGCGCCACGCCGCACGTCTTTGTATGCGCCGACCATCCACTGGCGGACCACGCCAGCGTGACGCTCGAGGACTTGGAAGACTATCCGTTCCTATCCTATGAACAGGGCAGCTACAACTCGTTTTACTATTCCGAGGAACTGACCTCGACGTTTGAGCGCCGCAAGAATATCCGCGTGCGCGACCGTGCGACCTTGTTCAACCTAGCCATGGGTCTCAACGGCTACACGGTGTGTTCGGGCGTGATTAGCCACGAGCTTAATGGCCCCGGTATTATCTCGATTCCGCTCGATGTGGATGAATACATGGAGATCGGCATTATCACGCGCAAGAATACGACGCTCACGCGCTATGGACAGGCTTATGTCGAGGCCATCCGGAGGCATATCTAACCGGTAGCGTTTGATGTTGCTGTCTTGGGCTGTCGAAATGGCTATAGGAAAACTATATGGCAAACATATATAAACGCATATTTTACGATAACCAGGAGTGCGCTCATACTCTTTCTCGCCAAAGCAGTCCATGCAAAAGGAGATTCCTATGAGCAATTCCACCCAGCTCAAAGCGCCGTTTCGCGCCGATATCGTCGGCAGTTTTCTTCGTCCGCAGGCCGTAAAGGACGCCCGCGCCGCCTATGCGGCAGGCGCGCTTGATGCCGAGGGACTTAAGGCAGTCGAGGACGAGGCCATTCGCGATTTGGTGGCAAAGCAAAAGGCCGCCGGCCTGCAGGTCATCACCGACGGCGAGTTTCGCCGCAGCTACTGGCACCTCGATTTTATGTGGGGTCTCAACGGTATCGAGCGCCGCACCTCGCGTACGGGCTATATGTTCCACGATGAGGAGACTACCGCCGACACCGCCGTGGTGACCGGGCCTATTAGCGGCGAGAACCATCCGTTCGTCGAGCACTTCAAGTTTGTCAAGGCGCTTGAGGGCGAGGGCCAGGTTGCGCGGCAAACCATTCCGGCGCCGATCCAGACGTTCTCCGAAGTCACGCTCGACCGCTGCGATGGCCAGCAGGAGAGCCTGCGCGCCGTCTACAAGACCGACGAAGAGCTCGCCGATGCCATCACCGCAGCATACCGCACCGTGATTGCCGATCTGTATGCCGCGGGTTGCCGCAACATCCAATTTGATGACTGCACCTGGGGCATCTATTGCGATACTGACTTTGTGTCCAAGACCGGCATGAGCCCGGTTGACCTGCAAAAGGTGAGCGAGCTGGGCGTGGCGCTCAACAATGCTGCCATCGCGGGCAAGCCTGACGACTTGGTGATCAATACGCATGTATGCCGTGGCAACTACCACTCTACTTATGCCTTTGAGGGCGGCTATGATCCCATCGCCCCGTACCTGTTTGCGCATGAGGACGTTGACGCGTTCTATCTGGAGTTCGACACTCCGCGCGCCGGTGGTTTTGAGCCGCTCAAGTACATTGCGCCCGGTAAGAAGGTCGTGTTGGGCCTGGTGACCACCAAGGCAGCCGAGCTCGAGGACGAGGACGCGACCGTCGAGCGTATTCATGAGGCGGCAAAGTGCGTGCCGCTTGAGAATCTGTATCTGTCTCCGCAGTGTGGCTTTGCCAGCTGCGAGATTGGCAACAAGCTGACCGAAGGCGAGCAGTGGGCAAAGATCGCGCTGGTCAAGCGTATTGCCGAGCGTGTTTGGAAATAGCGGTACCGTTTGCAAGTGACGGCGCGTGCGAGACATGGCGTATCGCGTACAATGGTTCGGACCGTATCGTTTGGGCAGGTTATCCGCTATGCCCGAGCGCCCTTCCATTCGAAAGGACATCCATGTCCCAGTCCTCGACGCCCGCCGTCACCGATGCCATCTACGACGCTTCGTCGCTCGGCCGCCCGCGCATGTTTCTGCTCGGTCTGCAGCACCTGTTTGCCATGTTTGGTGCCACGGTGCTGGTGCCCGTGCTCACCGGCCTTTCGGTATCGGCAACGCTTTTGTTTGCCGGCTTGGGCACGCTGCTATTCCACTTCCTGTCACGCGGTAAGGTCCCCGCATTTTTGGGCTCATCGTTTGCCTTTATTGCCGGTTATGCCGCAATCGCGCCCAACGGCGAGGCCGAGCTATTGCCCTACGCTTGCCTGGGCGTTGCCTGCGCCGGTTTGCTCTACCCGGTGCTTGCGGCGCTCTTCCGCACGTTTGGCGCCAAGCGCGTCATGCGCTTCTTCCCGCCGGTGGTGACTGGCCCCATTGTCATTTCGATCGGTCTGATCCTGGCGAGTTCCGCTATTGCCAACTGCCAGACTAACTGGCTCGTTGCCGTGGTTGCCGTCGCCGTAATCGTCATCTGCAATATTTGGGGTCGCGGCATGGTCAAGATCGTGCCGATTTTACTGGGCGTCGTGGTGAGCTATGCCGTTGCGGCTGCGCTGGGCGAGGTCGATTTCTCCGGCGTCGCAGCCGCTCCCTGGCTTGGCTTGCCCGTCGTGTGGGACAACACGGTGTTTGCACTCTTTGGGCCGCAGTTCGATAGCGGCCTTGCCACGACGGCCATCATCACCATCATGCCGCTGGCCTTTGCAACCATGATTGAGCATATCGGCGATATATCCGCTATTGGCTCCACCTGCGAGCGCAACTACATCGCCGATCCCGGCCTGCATCGCACGCTGCTCGGTGATGGTCTCGCCACGATTCTGGCTTCGCTCTTTGGCGCTCCGGCCAACACCACGTATGGCGAGAACACCGGCGTGCTCGCCCTGACGCGCGTGTTTGACCCGCGCGTGATTCGCATTGCCGCGTGCTGCGCCATCGTGCTTTCGTTCTGCCCCAAGTTCGCTGCCGTGATCGCCGCCATGCCGGCATGCGTTATCGGCGGCGTGTCGCTCGTGCTCTATGGCATGATCAGCGCCGTGGGCGTCCGTAACCTCATCGAGAACCAGGTCGATTTCCAGAACAACCGCAACGTGCTGGTGGTCGCTCTGGTGCTCGTGCTTTCACTCGGCATTGCCTACAGCGCCGCCGGTGGCATCGTGCTGAAGCTGTTCGGCGTGACGATTTCGCTTTCGGGCCTTGCCGTGGGCTCGCTGGTGGGCATCGTGCTCAACGCGATTCTGCCTGGCAACGACTTTGAGTTCGCCGTTTCCGAACTCGAGGAGACTGTCGAGTAGTAGTTGTGTTCAGCTAAATCAAAAAAATGGCGCCCGTGCGTACGCGTGGGCGCCATTTTTAATGCGTCAGTATCCAGTGTATGCCGCGGGCCATGCGCACACCGGTTTGGGCAAAGTGGTTACCGGGGTTGAGCTCGAAGGTCGCGGGGATGCCTCGGTCGCCGAGTAGTTTTTCCATTGCGCGCGTGTCGTCGAGTACGTGCCGCATCATGCGGTTGGGCGTCTTGGTCTCCTTTTTGCCGAGTGATAGATAAACGGCGTTGGGCGCGGCTGGCATCGTGTGCCCGTGTGCGTAATCGAGAAATCCGGGAAACCATAGGGACCCCGATGCGCTTGCGGCGCGGTCAAAGGCATCGGTCTGCCAGAGCGACCAAAGCGAAAAGAGGCCCGCCAATGAGTAACCGGCAATGCCGCGCCAGGTAGGCGGGCAGGGAAGTGATGGCTCGACCTCTGGGATTATCCGATTCAGCAGTTCATCGAGAAACTCGAACGCCTGTCCACCAAAGGGCTCGGCATCGCGCACGGTTCCGTCGCATTCCCAAGGGCTCAGCTCGCGATTCCAATCGAGCCCGCCAATGGCGACCAGGGTGAATGGCGGGCAATCAAGCTCAAGACAACGGCTATAGACCTCGGTGCCATCACCCATGACCGCGGGAAGGTAAATGACGGGCGCGCTTTCGACATGCTTTGAATGAATGGTTATCTGCTTTTGACGCGCTTCCATGACAGGCTTCTCTCTGCATTTCGACATCTACAAATACGATTGTCGCACGTCGGCGTAGGGACCGTCACTAAAAGAAAGGCGCAGAGCCGCTTGATACGACTCTGCGCCTTGAGGTTTTGCTTTGGCAGCTTTGCCCTTACGCTACAAAGAAGTAGACGAGGAAGGCGAGTGCTGCGATCCACATGAGCGGCTTGATCTTGGAGGCCTCGCCCTTAAAGAGCGCGACGACCACGTAGGCGATAAAGCCCAGACCGATGCCGGCAGAGATGGAGTAGGTGAAGGGCACGCCGGCGACAATCATGAACGCTGGGAAACCCTGCGACACGTCGGACCAGTCGATCTCGGAGGCCTCGCTCATCATGAGGTAGCCGACGTAGACCAGAGCACCGCAGGTGGCGGCGCTGGAAACGATGGTGACGATGGGGGAGAAGAACGCGGCGAGAATGAACAGCACGCCGGTGGTGACGGAGGTGAGGCCCGTGCGGCCACCGTCGGCAGCGCCAGAGGTGGACTCGACGAAGGTGGTGATGGAGGAGACGCCCATAAAACCGCCCACAGCAGCGGCGGCGGAGTCGACGAGCAGGATCTCCTTGATATTCTCGACGTTGCCGTCGTCGGTGAGGAACTCGCCCTGCTTGGCCACGGCCATCGCGGTGCCCATGGTGTCGAAGAAGTCACTCATGAGCAGCGAGAACGAGATGACGAGGAGCGTGGGGTCGGTAAGGACCTTGACGATGGCGGGCACGCCGCCGGCGTCGGCGATGGGGCCACCGATGCTCGAGAAGTCGAGCGGGGCGATAATACCGGTCGGAGCATGGGTCACACCTAGGGGGATACCGGCGATAACGGCGACGATGATGCCGATGAGCAGCGAGCCGGGGACGTTGCGGCAGGCGAGGGCGACTGTCACCAGGATGGAGATAATGCCGACGATGAAGGTGGGGGAGGTGATGTCGCCCAGACCGACGAGTGTACCGGCGCCAGCGGTGATAATGCCGGCATCGCACAGGCCAATCATGGCGATGAACAGGCCCAGGCCCACCGAGATGGCGTGACGCAGGACAACCGGGATGGCATCCATGATGGCCTCGCGCAGGCCACAAAGCACGAGCAGCAAGATGACGACGCCCTCAAGGAAGATGACGCTCATGGCCACGTGCCAGTCACCGCCGCAGACGGTGGTGGTGATTCCAGCGATCATCGCGTTGACGCCTAAGCCCGACGCGCAGGCGAGCGGGCGGTTGGCGAAGATGCCCATGCAGATGGTCATGATGCCGGCGCCCAGGCAGGTGGCGCAGGCGAGCGCTCCCGCATCGATGCCAGCCCCCGAGAGCACCGCAGGGTTGACGGCGATGATGTAGGCCATCGCCAGGAATGTTGTCAGTCCAGCGCGAAGTTCGGTCCCGATTGTGGACTTGCGCTCACTGACGTGAAAAAGTTCGTCCATGCATACCCTTTCCTTGTTCGGCCCCGAGTTTAGGCCGATTGACACGAACTTACCTACTATATCGCCTTTGGAAGGTCGATGTTTCTCGCATGTTGAAGTTCGGCGCTTTGTAACAGGCGGACGGTATTTTTCGCATGAAAATGTGTAGGTACCGTATACTTAAGCAGTTACATTGAACTCTTTGGAGGAACGTATGATTAAAGAGCTCTGCCGCGACGAGGCCATCCTGTCCCAGCGTTGCGAGGTTGCGACTGTCGAGGACGAGTCGGTCGCACAGGACCTGATCGACACCATCAACTCGCTCGAGGACGCCGGCTGCCTTGCCGCCAACCAGATTGGCGTCACCAAGAAGGTCTGCGTCTATCTGGACGACGCCGGCGAGCCCCACGTGCTCTACAACCCCCGTCTGGTGTTTGGCCTGGGCGCCAGCAAGATGGAGGAGAGCTGCCTGACGCACGACGAAATCACCAAGTCCACGCGCTATATCAAGTGCAAGGTTGCCTTTGACCAGATCGTCGACGGCAAGATGAAGGAGTGCCGCCGCGACTACACGGGCTTTGAGGCACAAATGATCCAGCATATGATCGATCACTGTCTTGGAAAGTTGGTCTAAGGAGACCAAAGCGCCGCACCTTGCCGCTCAATCGTCGCTCGCGTACCTTAAGTACGCTTCGCTCCTCTTTCGTGGCAATCTGCGGTACTTTGACCCCTTAGACGACCTGCGAGGTTGACTTGGTTGAGTTTATCTTGCTTGTGTGGTCCGGGCGTGACGATATTGTCATGTCCGGGCTTTTGTGTTTAGCGCCTATTTGTTTGGTAACAATGCGCTTAGCAAGGACGAATGGCTAGGAGGCGCCATGTGCACGAGCATTCGATTTACCGATAATTCCGGCAACATGTATCTGGGTCGCAACCTCGACTGGAGCTTTAGCTACGGCCAACAGGTTCGCGTGATGCCCCGCGGGTTCCATATCCCGTATTCGTTTATCGACGATGCGTCGGCGGCACACGCGGTAATCGGCATGTGCATCGATTACAAGAACTATCCTATGTTTTTCGACTGTGGTAACGATGCGGGTCTGGCTGTGGCAGGGCTCAACTTTCCCGGTTATGCCGAGTATGCCGAGGACCCGGTTGATGGAAAGACCAATATCGCGGCCTATGAGTTTCCCCTGTGGGTGGCAGCGACGTTCTCGACGGTCGACGAGGTCGAGGCTGCGCTGCGCGACACGGTGATTGTTGCCAAATCTGCCGGAGAGGGGCTGGGTGTGTCGCTGCTCCATTGGATTATCGGCGACAGCCGGCGCAGCATCGTGGTCGAGATGATGGCTGACGGTCTGCATGTATACGACGATCCGGTCGACACCCTTGCCAATCAGCCGACCTTCCCGTGGCACATGGAAAACCTGCGCACTTATATCACCGCCACAAGCGATTTTCCTCAGACGGCGACATGGCGTGGCGCCGAGCTCAAGCCCTATGGCGCGGGTGCCGGCATGCGCGGTATTCCGGGTGACTGCTATTCGCCGAGCCGTTTTGTAAAGGCGGCATACCTCAATGCCAATTACCCGCAAAAAGACAGCGAGGCCGAGAACGTCATTCGCATGTTCCGCTCGCTCGAGGGGGTGGCGATGATCGAGGGCGCGTCCAAGATGGGTGACGGCAAGTTCGAGAAGACTATCTACACCGGATGCTTTAGCGCGCGCACGGGCAATTACTATTACTCAACGTATGAGGATCCGTCGATTCGCTACGTGAGCCTGATGGATGCCGAGGGCGCGAGCCCCGATAGACTCGTGGTTCCCGAGCCGCGTCGTTCGTAGCCGGCGGTTTTACTGCAATGCAAAGCGGCCCTGCGCCTCCCATGAGGCGCAGGGCCGCTGTCGTCGACGCGCGACGTCGTTAGAAGTTGGCGTCGTTGAGTTGTTCGCTCTCGAGGCCGTCGAGCTGTTGCTGTTCGGGCGTATCGGCGACGCTCCCGAGCAGCTCGGTGGGGTCGACGTTCATGTCCCTACCGGCTTCGTTGCCGTTGCCAAGCTCTTCCGAGAAGATACCGACATCCATTTCCTCGGCTTCCTCGATCTGAACCTCGAGCTGGAGTTATTGGCGAGCAGCGCCGCGCCGCCGATCATGGCAGGTAGGATCAGCCACGGCGCCACTTTGCGCACCAGGCTAAACAGGGCGAAGATGCCGCCCTCGTTGTGGTTGTCGGCCTTCATGGCGATTACCACGTACTTGACCGTGCTGGTCTTGGAGGTTTGCCTCCAGTTTGGCGTGCGCCACGTGGACTCCCTTGGACATCCGGTTATCTGTCTTGGACAGATAACTTTTATGCCGTCTTTATACATACAAGAGCTGTTTGGCACATCGGGTAATTTTAGACAATAATCCCCAGCTGGGGATTATTTATGTACGCAGGTAGCATTTCAAAACAGGGGCGCATCCGCTGTATGGCTTTGCTGCAATGTAATAACTGCGGACGCGCTCCTGCTTTGAAACTGAAGAGGGAACTTTTAGACGCGTGCTGCCTGAGCGATACCGGTCTTGGCGCCTGAGCGTTTACCGGCGAGTTCGCAAAAGATCGCGCCGCCGATGATAAGCACGGCGCCCATCAGCCGGACCGGTGTTATGACTTCGCCCAAAAGGGCGGACGAGAACACGACGGCCGAAAGCGGCTCGAGGTAGCCGACGACAGCGACGGTCTGCACGGGCAGTTTGGCGACGGCGCTAAAGTAGAGCAGACAACCGATGCCGGTGTTGACGACGCCGAGCATAGCGACGGCGCGCCAATCGATGGTTGCGGCGATACTGGCGGACAGGAATGAGGGGGTGCCTTGGGTGACGAGCGTAAGGACCAGCACGGTCACAAAGGCGGCGCTCACCTGGAGCGCGGAGTTCTCGAGGCCTTCGATGTGCGGCGCGCCCTTGCTGGCGATGACCATCAATGCATAACAGAAGGCCGAGGCGATTCCGCAGACGATGCCCGCAATGGGCATATTGCCGCCTAGACCTTGCGCTGCAATGAGAAAAGCGCCGCAGGCGACTGCGATAAACCCGGCGATTTTGCCACCGGTTAGTTTTTCGCCAAAGATAAACGGCGAGAGGGCCATGACGATGATGGGGCCGCAGTAGTACAGCAGCGAAGAAACGCCGACGCCGATCGTCTGATAAGCGCGGAACAGAAAAATCCAGCTGGCGCCCAGCGCGGCTCCCGAGAGGAGGAGGGCTGCGGCTTCGCGGGGGCGAGAAGGCGCCTGCAGCTTATGGCGTTGGGTAATGGCGAGGATGGTGACAAGCGAAAGGGCTCCCAGAAAAGTGCGTAGCAGCACGATATCGGAGCTCGGGAGTGCGATGGCCGCAGCGATGATGCCGTTGGAGCCAAACAACAACAATGCTGCTAAATACGTAATCAATCCGTTGTTCATGCGCTGCCGTCCCCTCTATATCTGTGCATGCTCACTATGGGTGAACTGGCTTTAGAAGAAAAGCGAATATAATGCATGGAAAACATGACAAAAACTCATGCAAGGGTGGAGGCATATCGTGGAAACGAATATTCAAAAGATGCAGGTGCTGCTGGAGACCGTGCGCGCTGGAAGCTTTACGCGTGCTGCCGAGCGCCTGAGCTACTCGCAATCGGGCGTGAGCCGCATGGTGGCCGATCTTGAGGCCGATTGGGGCTTTAAGGTACTCGACCGCAGTCGTGAAGGTGTTGCTCTTTCTGCCGACGGGCGGCAGGTCATGCCGGCTGTCGAGGCGCTCTGCGAGGAATTCGTTCGCTTGCAGCGACGGGTGGATGAGATGCGCGGGCTCATGCGCGGCAAAATCTGCATCGGTACGTTTTCGAGCGTGGCGACCCACGTGCTGCCGCCGGTGATTGCGCGTTTTCGTGCTGATCATCCAGACGTCGATTACGAGTTGCTGATGGGCGACTATTCAGAGATTGAACAATGGGTGGCAGAGGGTCGCTGCGATCTGGGCTTTATCCCGCGTGAGCCCCGAGAAAACGGCATGACATCGCTGCCTTTGGTGCGTGACGAGTTAATGGCGGTAGTGCCGTCAGGCTCGTTGTTTGCCACGGCGGAGGTCGTCTCTCTTGCCGACTTGGCCAACGAGCAGTTTATTCTGCTAGAACGCGGCACCGATGACGAGATTACGCCGCTGTTTCGTCGGGCGGGACTGGCAGTGCACTCAAAACTGTCGACCTGGGATGACTATGCGATTATGGCTATGGTCGAGGACGGCCTGGGTGTGAGCATTCTTCCCGCGCTCATCATGCGCCGCTGTCAGTTCGATGTTGCCGTGCGTCCGCTCGAAGGGCATCCCCATCGGCAGATCAACGCCATATATCGAACGGCCGATATTTCGCTTGCCGCCGCCCGTTTTCTCGAATACCTCTAAATGGGCGCACGTCGTTACCGCCTTGGGATAAATCTTGAGGTTTGGGTCATGTTATTTTTGAAATTGAACTTTTAGAAATAGCACGGCGCTATACTGCTTGCTAAATTGAACCTTGGTTCAATTCGTGTTCTATAAATTGAACTTTGCCAGCAAGGAGGTTCCTGTGACCCAAGAGACGTTTAGCGATCGTCTGCGACAGGCTATGTCCGATCGCGACGTTCGCCAGTCGGACGTAATCCGCGCATCGGAGATGCTCGGCAAAAAACTCGGCAAGAGTCAGATGAGCCAATATGTGAGCGGCAAGACGATTCCGCGGCGCGATGTGGCAGAGCTGCTCGCCCGCATTTTGGAGGTCGATGTTACCTGGCTGCTCGCCGGTGACGCCGATCAAGGCGAGACATCATCGACCCACAACGTTTCCAAGCCCGAACCCCATCCCTCAGATCAAATTGCAAGGAGCACCACCATGCGTACTTTTTCTAAATCCACCAAACTCGAGAACGTTCTGTATGACGTGCGCGGCCCCGTTGTCGACGAGGCAGCCCGTATGGAGGACGAAGGCGAGTGCATCCTCAAGCTCAACATCGGTAATCCGGCGCCCTTTGGTTTCCGCACGCCCGATGAGGTCATTAAGGACATGCGCCAGCAGCTGCCCGACTGCGAGGGCTATTCCAACTCGCGCGGTCTGTTCTCTGCGCGCAAGGCGATCATGCAGTATTCGCAGATCAAGGGCCTGCCCAATGTTCAGATGGAACATATCTACACGGGCAACGGCGTGTCCGAGCTCATTCAGCTTTCGATGAACGCGCTGCTCGACAATGGCGACGAGATTCTGATTCCCAGCCCCGATTATCCGCTGTGGACGGCGTGCGCAACTCTTGCCGGTGGACATCCCGTGCACTATCTGTGTGATGAGCAGGCCGATTGGTATCCCGATCTGCAGGATATGGAGTCTAAGATCACGAGCGCGACCAAGGCCCTCGTCATCATCAACCCCAACAACCCCACGGGCTCGGTCTATCCGCGCGAGGTGCTCGAGGGCATCGTTGAGATCGCGCGCAGGCACCAGCTCATGATTTTTGCCGACGAGATCTATGACCGCCTGTGCATGGACGGCTACGAGCACGTCTCCATTGCATCGCTCGCCCCCGACCTGCCCTGCATTACGTTTAGCGGTCTGTCCAAGTCGCATATGATCGCGGGCTATCGCATTGGCTGGATGGTGCTTTCGGGCAACCAGCGCTGCATGAGCGACTTCATCATGGGCATCAACATGCTCTCCAACATGCGCCTGTGCTCCAACGTGCCGGCCCAGTCGATCGTCCAGACGGCGCTTGGCGGCCATCAGTCGGTCAACGACTACATCCGCCCCGGCGGTCGTGTCTACGAGCAGCGCAACTTTGTGTATGAGGCGCTCAGCAAGATCGACGGCATCTCGGTGGTCAAGCCGCGTGCGGCGTTTTATATCTTCCCCAAGATGGATGTTAAAAAGTTCAACATCACCGATGACGAGCAGTTTGCCCTCGACCTGCTGCACGAGAAGAAGATCCTCATCACGCGTGGCGGCGGCTTCAACTGGGCTGAGCCCGATCACTTCCGCATCGTGTACCTGCCGCGCATGGAAGTGCTCAAAGAGTCGCTCGAAGACCTCGCCGATTTCTTTGATCACTACCGCCAGTCCTAATTGGTTCCGCCGTTCTACCGAACGGCGGACCGCTTGACGCTACGCGAGCCGCATTCACGCCAATCTGACGTTCAATTTCGAGGGCGCGACCAGAAGGTCAGCGCCCTCTCATTTCACGTCACCTTGGCGCAAATGCGGCTCGCTCGCTGTCGTGTGCTCGGCCTGCGTCGTTACCATGATCCAAAGGGGACGGAGGAAAACAGATCTTTTTCCCTGACTCGCGGAACTATATAACGACGCCGTTGCAGTGGTCGATTTCGTGCTGGATGATCTCGGCGGTGTAGCCCGAGAAGTTTTTGATGCGGTGGACGAAGTTCTCGTCCAAATACTCCACCTTAATGCGACGATAGCGGGTACAGGGACGCTCGCCGATCAGCGAGAGGCATCCTTCGCTGGTCTGATAGGCATTGACCTGCTCAAGAATTTGAGGGTTGTACATCAGGAGCGTCCTGTTGCCGTCCTTTACGCAGATGATGCGTTTGCGCACGCCGATCATGTTGGCGGCGAGCCCCACGCACTCGTGCTCATGCTCGTGGAGCGTATCCAGGAGGTCCTGCCCGATCACGGCATCGTCGGGCCCTGCGTCTTCGGAAGGCAGGCGCAAAAAGAACTCGGATTTCATGATGGGCTTAATCATGGCGGGCTCCTTAAGGTGGACACGTTTGGTTCAGGCCATGATACCGCGACATGTCGCATTAATGTGTGCATATAGATTCTGCAGCTAGATTGGATGGCGACACCATAAACTAAGGGACGTTTTGCCGAGAGGCATGAATGTTTAAAGCGCAAAGAGTGCGCGACGGGCCCCGCGAATGGGGCGATGATGCCCGAGAGGGCCAAGAAGGAGTCTCATGTCCGAGAACGAAGAGATCATGAACGAGACCGAGAACGAGACCATGGCTGCCGAGGTCGAGGCAGTCGAGACCGTGGAGACCGAAGCTACCGAGGTTGAGGCTGCTGACGAGGTTTCCGCCGAGGAGGAGGCCGAGGTTGTCGAGGCCGCCGTTGATTACGATGACGAAGAGCTGATGGACAAGATGCAGAAGGCCGCCCGCCTGCTGCGTAGCCGTCGCTTTGCTATTTCCAAGGAGGAGGAGGCTAAGGCCGAGCGTATGGCGAACATCGAGCGCGCCATCAAGCTCCTTGACCTCAAGCCCAAGATGGAGCAGAAGGAAATGTCCGATCTGCTGGGCATGCGCCTTCGTGAGCTCGATGGCCT
The DNA here is from genome assembly GCF_052121795.1 of Collinsella sp. LCP19S3_B7. Taxonomy (NCBI): domain Bacteria; kingdom Bacillati; phylum Actinomycetota; class Coriobacteriia; order Coriobacteriales; family Coriobacteriaceae; genus Collinsella; species Collinsella sp. LCP19S3_B7. The sequence continues at coordinate 46,700 of NZ_JBQKDO010000005.1, read as the reverse complement.
GATGGCCGAGGCCGAGGCTGCCGATCTGGTCGGCCGCATCGACAACGCCGAGGGCGATATGCGCAAGATCGTCGTCTTCGCTGCCGAGGATGCCGCTGAGGGCCTGGTCGAGCTTGCCAACAAGAAGGAGAAGCTCCTGCCCGAGCTTTCTTACGAGGAGGCCACCGAGCTGATGGCCGCGCTCGATAAGGTTATCGCTCCGCTCGTCGCCATGGGTCTGGACGAGGATCGCGGTCCTCGCGGCGGCCGTGACGACCGTGGTGGCCGTGGCGGCGACCGCGGCGGTCGCGGCGGCTTTGGCGACCGCGGTGGCCGTGGCGGCGACCGTGGTGGTCGCGGTGGCCGTGGCGGCTTTGGTGACCGTGGCGGCGATCGTGGCGGTCGCGGCGGCTTTGGCGGCAACCGTGGTGGCTATGGCGACCGCGGTGGCAACCGTGGCGGCTTCGGCGGCAACCGTGGCGGCGACCGCAGCGGTCGAGGCGGCGACCGTGGCGGCCGCAACGGCGGTGGCTTCCGCGGCAACCGTTTTTAGTTACGGCGTTTTACCAAACGCCGTAACGGGCCGACGCTGCAAGCCCGCCAGAGCGGCAATCTGCCTTTCAACTTCGGCGGCATGACCAGAAGGTCAATGCCGCCTCGTTTCAAGGCACCCTGCTCGCGTGTACGGGTTTTCGCTGTCGTTGCCAAAACATCGGCGTTGCCTTGATCCAAACCTGCCAAAAAGGGACAGGTTTATTTTGGTCGGTATTATCTGGGCAAACGTGGCCGTCTATCGCAATCTGGTCGTTGGGGACGTTCTTGTTTGACTAGTCGTTTGAGAACGTCCCCAACGACTACATAGTATGAGAGTGGATAATCTCCCGGTTTGAGCCTGCATCCAAGCTCAAAGTGCGAGCTTTCCACTCTCATTTGCTATGCGTCCGAAAATCCACGTTCGTTTGTTTTCTGCCTACATTTGGAGGAAGAGCTCGTGGAGGCGGGTGTCGTCGTCGAGCTCGGGGTGGAAGGTAACGCCGAGCTGATTGTCTTGACGGGCGGCGATGATTCGTCCGTCGACTTTCGCTAAGGCCTTGGCATTGCCGTGCACCTCGACGATGCGGGGTGCACGGATAAACGTTAACGGCACTTCACCGTCGATACCGCCTACCTGCCCCTTGGTGTGAAAACTGCCGAGCTGCCTGCCATAGGCATTGCGCTCAACGAGTATATCCATGGTTGCCAAGCGCGGTGTCCCCTTGTCATCGTGGGCGGCAAGGTCGCGCGCCAACAGAATCAGACCGGCACAAGTTCCCAGTACAGGCATGCCTTCAACAATGCGGGTACGAAGATCCTCGAGCATATCGAGTTCGGCAAGTAGCTTGCCCTGAACGGTGGACTCGCCGCCGGGAAGTACCAGACGGTCAAAGTTCTGCTGCAAATCGGCCGCCTGCCTCAGCTCAATACAGTGTGCGCCCAGCTCGGATAGTCTTGCTTCGTGCTCGGCAAAAGCGCCTTGGACCGCCAGCACGGCGACCGTTTGGTCTGCATAATCGCTCATGGGCGATCCTTTCTGCCGGACTAGCGCCCGCGCTCTTCCATGATAATCTCGATCTCGTCGGCGTTGATGCCCACCATGGCCTCGCCCAGGTCCTCCGAAAGCTCGGCGATGAGTTTGGCATCGGTGAAGTTTGCCACGGCCTTGACGATGGCGGCGGCGCGCTTGGCCGGGTTGCCGCTCTTAAAGATGCCCGATCCCACAAAGACGCCCTCGGCGCCCAGCTGCATCATTAGCGCGGCGTCGGCGGGAGTCGCTACGCCGCCGGCGGCAAAGTTCACGACGGGAAGCTTGCCCGTGGCATGGACCTCGCGCACCAGCTCGACCGGAACCTGCAGTTGCTTGGCTGCCTCAAAGAGCTCGTCATCGCGCAGGACAACAACGTCGCGGATCTGCTTTTGGATCTTGCGCATGTGACGCACGGCCTGGACGACATCGCCCGTACCCGGCTCACCCTTGGTGCGAATCATCGTGGCGCCCTCGGCAACACGGCGCAGCGCCTCGCCCAGATCGCGGGCGCCGCAGACAAACGGCACGTCAAACTGGGTCTTGTCGATGTGATAGACGTCGTCGGCAGGGGAGAGAACCTCGGACTCGTCGATGTAATCGATCTCGATGGCCTGCAGGACCTTCGCCTCGACAATATGGCCGATGCGGCACTTGGCCATAACGGGGATGGAGACGGCCTCTTGGATACCCTTGATCATCTTGGGGTCGCTCATGCGCGAGACGCCGCCTGCGGCACGGATGTCGGCCGGGATGCGCTCGAGTGCCATGACGGCGCAGGCCCCCGCCTCTTCGGCGATGCGTGCCTGCTCGGGCGTGGTGACGTCCATGATGACGCCGCCCTTGAGCATCTGCGCGAGCTCGCGATTGAGTTTGACGCGATCGGCCTTGCTGGTCTGTTCTGCCATGGTTGCTCCCTTGGTTGGCATGTGCATTGCTTGACGGAACATCCTATCGGGGAGCTGGGTATGGCGAAATACTCAGTTTTCGAGATAATAATAAGGTCAGACTAATATCAGACTGAATAACTCAATAAGGTCAGGTAACAAACTCATGCTTGACTACAATTTGGAAAAACGCGGCGACGCATCGCTCTATGAGTATATTTACCAGCAAATTCGAGATGATATCGTTGCTGGACGCATTGCGGCGGGGGAGCATCTTCCGTCTAAGCGCGCCTTTGCCAATCATCTGGGAATCAGTGTCATTACCATCGAGAATGCATATAGCCAGTTACTTGCCGAGGGCTATATTTGCTCAATGCCGCGTCGTGGCTACTACGCTTGCGAGCTTCCGGATGCACCGGTTTTGGCTTCGGCTGCAGAGGGCATCGACCGGGATGCCGTCTCTGCGGGTTCCGGCGCGCATGATGTCAACGGACAGGTCGAGCGATTCGATACACTTTCTCCTTCTGCTTTGGAGGCGGCGCGGCTTTGGCAAAGCGCGCTGCGGGCGACGCTGGCATCCGAAGACGAGCGCGAAATCTTTTCGACCGCGCCGGCACAGGGCACCACTCGGCTACGACGCGCAATTGCCCACCATCTGCGCGGGACAAGGGGCATGAATGTCGACCCCAACAACGTTGTTATCGGCGCAGGCGCCCAGCTGCTCGATACCATGTTGGTTCAGTTGCTTGGCGCCGACAAGGTGTATGCCGTTGAGGACCCGGGCTATTTGCGCCTAACGCGCATCTATCAGGCTATGGGTTGCAAAGTTCGACATATCCCGTTGGATGATGAGGGCGTAGACTTGAGCGCTCTGCAGAAAACGGGGACCGATGTCCTTCACCTGATGCCGTCCCATCAGTATCCGACCGGCCTTGTGACGAGCATTGCGCGTCGCTATGCGCTGCTGAGCTGGGCCGCCGAGCGACCAGGTCGATATCTCATCGAAGATGACTTTGATTGCGAGTTTCGTCTGGCCGGCAAGCCGATTCCCGCGCTTGCTTCGATCGATGCCGCTCAATCGGTCATCTACACCAACACGTTTTCGAAGAGCCTTTCATCGGCGTTGCGTCTAGCGTACATGGTGTTGCCCGATGAGCTGATGGAGCGGTTTAGGTGCAACCTTGGTTTCTACGCCTCGTCGGTGAGCTCTGTCGACCAGGTCGCTTTGGCTCGTTTGCTGGAATCAGGTGATTACGAGCGACATGTGAACCGCGTGCGCGTTCGTGCTCGTGAGGCGCGTGATGGCCTGGCGGCGCTTGTACGGAATGCGTTTCCAGCAGGAGAGGTTTCGATCGAGCATGCAGACGCAGGTCTTTACTGCACCGTGGTTGCGGAGCGGGGAACGGGCGGAAGCTCTTTTGCGCAGGCCCTCACGCGCTCGAGCATCCCTTTTATCGATATCAGTAACTGTTATTGGTGCGCCGATGGCGCATCTGTCCCTGAAAACTCAACTCAAATTCTTGTCCAGTATGACGACCTGAGTCCGGAGGTGCTTAATACCCTGGAATCACAGCTAATGGGGCACTCTGTAACCTAAGTGAGTAGACTTTTGGCACTTTGGCGACCAGACAGTTTTGTAACAAGCTATCTACCTATGGTTTTGAGAAGTGGGATCATCGGTCTGCTCGGGATGTCCCAAAAAGTCTACTCACTTGCCGCGCAAAGCTTCCGCATGAGAAAAAAAGTGGGGTTTCCAACAGGGCTTCGTCCAGTTCTCGGTAAGCTTTTGGCCAGTTGGGGAGGGCTGTTGAAAACCTTGCAGTTCGTTCGGAGCCATTTTCGGTGCGTTCGCGCCAATGAGAGACCGACTGGGTTGAAATTCGTGCTTTCCTGTGCCTATGAAGGATCTACTTTGTGACATATCGGCTTTTAGGTACTGGCGTTTGCCCCCTCAAGTCCGCGCTTTGTGTCCTCCGCTTCCGCGGCCGGATGAAGACCGGCAGCGATATGACCTCGTCCGCAACCCGACGGCTGCGGTCGCGCTCGGTTTTCCGTTGTATACATTGGTTCGGACGAGAAACAAACGGACTTGCCCTGCCAACATTAGGCAGCGGCTGTTTCTTGGTGAACTCCCCAGGGAATCCGTGCTGGAAACGGAGCATGGATTTTTGGTCACGTCTCCTCTACTGACGGCATTTATCATGTCTCGACATCTGACGGATCTCCAACTTCTGCTGGTATTGGCGGAGATGTGCGGCTTGTTTGCGGTATGCGCCCTGCCGGCGGCACTTGAGGTGGAGCTTTCGCGTGCAATTGATTCGGGTACGATTTCGACAACGTTGGGTTGGGTGCGCTGCCCGTCCGAGGGCGGCGCCGCCTCAAATTTGTGGCGTCGCGACGCTTTGGTTTCGGATGGGGACCTTGACCGTTTTTGTTCAGATGTTTGCGGGATGCGTTACGGCAATCGATTTATGGCGGTGTCGCAACTCGTTCCATTGGGTGCCGCTTCGCCTTTTGAGGTCGAGGCGTATTTGTTGCTTGGACTGCCGCGAGCCCTGGGAGGTGAAGGGTTTTGCGGCATAGAGCTCAATGTCAAAGTGATGCTAAGCACAAGTGCACGAGCGATTGTAGGAAAGACCCGCGTATATATCGATCTACTTCTTTCCTCGCCGGACGGGAGGCGACAGGTGGCCATTGAATGTCAGGGAAAGGCCTCGCACGGGCGCGCGGGGGATGGCTTGCGTGACGCTGATCGCATGACGGCGCTTCAAGCCATGGGCTACGACGTGCTTCTCCTGACACACGGACAGATATCCGATGAGGATAGATTCCGTGCGATCGTTAAGGCCGTATGCAGGATGCTCGATGTTGAATATCGCGATAAAAGCTCGGATGAGCAAAGGGTTGAGGCGTTACTCCGGTCTGAACTATTCGTTGACTGGACAAAATTGGGAGTAATCGACGGAAAGATGTCCATTGGACACAAAACAGCTCGATCGTGGACGGCGCGGATCTAAGTGAGTAGACTTTTGGCGTGATGGCGACCAGGCCGTTTTGCAACAAGTCATTTACCTGCTGCTTTATAGAGCAATATGGATGGTCTGCTCGGCAAGTTCCAAAAAGTCTACTCACTTAGTTTTTGACGAGAAGTCGATGCCGAAGGTGGCCCTATTTCAGGGCGTTAACGAGTTCATGAGACACGAAAAAAGGCCCGAACCATGCGGTTCGGGCCCTTTAAAGTTAGAGATTATCTCTCAGGCGGTTGGCTTAGCCAAAGTAGCGCTTGAGCAGGCCGGCGAAAGCCTTGCCGTGGCGGGCCTCGTCGCGAGCCATCTCGTGCACGGTATCGTGGATGGCATCGAGGCCAGCGGCCTTGGCGCGCTTGGCAAGATCGGTCTTGCCGGCGGTGGCGCCGTTCTCGGCCTCAACGCGCATCTCGAGGTTCTTCTTGGTGGAGTCGGTCACGACCTCGCCCAGGAGCTCGGCGAACTTGGCGGCGTGCTCGGCCTCCTCGTGGGCAGCCTTCTCCCAGTATAGGCCGATCTCGGGATAGCCCTCGCGATGGGCGACGCGAGCCATGGCCAGGTACATACCGACCTCAGAGCACTCGCCCTCAAAGTTGGCGCGCAGGTCGGCAACGATGTCCTCGGAGACGCCCTCCATCTTGGCGACGCCCACGACGTGCTCGGCAGCCCACTCGAGCTTGCCCTCCTCCTGCTTCAGGAAACGAGAACCGGGAACGCCGCACTGGGGGCACTTAAAATCCTCGGGCAGCTGGTCGCCGTCGAACTCTTCCACATAACCGCAAACGGGGCAAACAAATTTCATGATTCGATCCTTTCGATGGATGGCGATGGGGCGCTTGTCCGATCCCGTAAGGGCCCTCTCCGGACGTGCGTCTTGACGAGTTCTATTATCCATAAATGCAACAAAATGTGAAGCCTATTAGGAATGATTTTTGATAAAACAATTTTGAGAGATGAAGATGTTGATTGATTAACGATTGGCAGGCCGCCTGCGACCTCTGATGAGTACAATCAGTCGAACAAATGTTGACCAATCAACAAATGAGGGAGTTTCCTTTATGCATCTAGCCCGCTGCGCCTGGTGCCGAACGTATCAAACGGTTTTTCGCATCGCATCGCCGGTGCTGCCCTATACCGAGCCACGCATTCTGGAGCATGCTGAGAGAGCGCCTGCCAGGCCATTATCGGCTTTGGCAGTGGCTCGGCCATGGACTGTGCCAAGGGCGTGGGAGCACGCATCGCACAGCCAAACAAGCCCATCAACAAGATGCGCGGCCTGTTGCGCGTCCATCGTCTCCTGCCGCTGCTTATTGCGGTTCCCACTACCGCCGGCACGGGAAGCGAAGTCACGCTCGCGGCGGTTATCACCGATAACGAGACGCACTACAAGTACCCCATTAACGACTTTGTGCTTATCCCGCGCTTTGCGGTGCACGACCCCGAGTTCGCGCGGTCTGCCCGCCTCCATTACGGGGCAGACGGGCATGGGCGCCCTGACGCATGCCGTCGAGGCCTTTATCGATTGGGTCGATCGAATGAACGCCGCCTTGGACATTCCCAAATATGTGACGGGCATTCGCCGCTCCGACATTCCCGAGATGGCGGCGCATGCCGATGCCGAGGCCAATCCGCTGTACCCCGTTCCACTTTTGATGGACCGTTTGGAGCTGATGCGCATGCACGAGGTCGTCGCGGGTGGTATGTTTGAGGGCGAGAACTAGGAGGGTCCATGAACACCGAGGAAATTGCGCGCATCGTCGGAGACCAGCGCGTCTACTTTAAGACGCATGCCACGTTTGATGTCGATGCTCGACGTCGTGCGCTCGTGAGTTTACGCGATGCGGTGCGGGCCCACGAGGCCGATATTGCCCATGCGCTCAAGACCGATTTGGGAAAGTCGCATGACGAGGCGTATATGTGCGAGATCGGCACGTCGCTTTCCGGGATTCGTCATCAGATCGCGCATGTGGCTCGATGGAGTCGTCCGCGCCTGCGTCCGTGCGACCTTGCCAACGCCGTGAGTGTGTGCAAAACGCAAGCCGTGCCCTATGGCGTCACGCTCATCATGGCCCCGTGGAACTACCCGTTTTTACTAACGCTCGAGCCGCTCGCCGGCGCCCTTGCCGCGGGCAATACTGTGGTCATCAAGCCGAGCGCCTATGCTCCGGCATCGAGTGCGGTGCTCAAGCAGATCTGCGAAGAGGCATTTGATCCGTGCCTGGTGACAGTTGTCGAGGGCGGGCGCGCCGAGAACGAAGCGCTGCTCGATGAGTGCTGGGACAAGATCTTCTTTACCGGTAGCGTTCCGGTCGGCAAGCTCGTCATGGAGCGCGCAAGTAAAAACCTTACGCCCGTGACGCTTGAGCTGGGTGGAAAGAGTCCCTGCATCGTGGATGCGACGGCAAACTTGAAGGTTGCGGCACGGCGTATCGCCTTTGGTAAATGGCTCAACGTGGGGCAGACCTGTGTGGCGCCCGACTACCTGCTGGTCGATACGCGTGTGCACGACGAGTTGCTGGGCCTCATCAAGGAAGAGGCGCGCCGTATGTTTGGCGAGCATCCGCTCGACAACGAGGATTACGGGCATATCGTCAATGCCAAGCATTTTGCGCGCGTGCATGGGCTGATCGATCCCGATAAGGTCGTGCTTGGAGGTGCTGCGCGCGAGGCTTCGCTCAAGATTGAGCCGACAATTTTGGACGGCGTGGCCCCCGATGACGCCGTGATGCAGGAGGAGATTTTCGGTCCCATCTTGCCGGTGCTGACGTTTGAGAGCCTAGACGAGGCCGAGACGTTTATTACGGATCGTCCGACGCCGCTGGCCCTGTATATCTTTAGCCAGGACCGTGAGGTTCAGCAGCGCTTTGTGCGTTACGTGCCCTTTGGTGGCGGTTGCGTCAACGACACGATCATGCACCTGGCTACGAGCCATATGGGCTTTGGCGGCATGGGAGCGAGCGGTATGGGGCAGTACCATGGACGCGAGAGCTTCAATACGTTTAGCCACAAGAAGAGCATCGTGAACAAGGCAACGTGGCTGGACGTGCCATTTCGCTATGCCCCTTACGCAAACTGGAAGCACAAATTCGTGCGCATGTTTGTGCATTAAAATCAGATGGCGTAGGGACAAACGGTCGAAAAGACGCAGGCAGGATGAATTTGTGTCCGCACGGACCCGTAGACTTCTCAATAAGGTTAAGCGCCGTTTTATCCGGCCGTTAGGGGAGTTGCTATGTACGAGCCTTCACGTGTTCTTCTGTCGTTTCACATTGCGGGATTTCAGTATGCCGACGGCGCTTTGGTCCTGGGCGATCTTAAGGCGGGCGATAAACTGACGCTGTGCGCCGAGCGCGATAATCCCCATGATCCCGAGGCGGTTGCGATCTACTACGGCAACACCAAGCTTGGCTATGTTCCGGGAAACGAGGTCGGTCCGCTGTCCTTGATGATGTATTACGGCCATGAGGACGTATTTGAGGCCCGCGTGCAGCAGGTTGCCCCCGAGCGTAGCCCGTGGCACCAGGTGCGCGTTGGCCTCTATGTGGTGGATGCCCGCTAATCGGTAAGGGAGGCTGCCATGTTTGATGACGATGACCTGTTCGATTTGACGGACGATTCGTTTGAGTGGGATATGCTACTCGACGACGATGAGCTGGAGCAGGACCGTAAGATGCGACAGGACAAGAAAACTCAGGGTGATGCGTCGAAAAAGAAAGACAAGCGCCGTCGCGGACTGTTTGGCGGGCTCTTTGGGTAACTGTCGCATCGCTGCGTCTGTATACTTAGCACGAGTTGGACGCGTTGCGAAATGAGGACTGAGACGATGATGTGGTTTACCGCCGACCTGCACCTGGGCGACACGAATATCTTGCACGACATGGACCGACCGTTTGGCTCGGTTGAGGAGATGAACCGCAAGGTCATCGATGCCATCAATGAGTGCGTGGCTGCGGATGACCGCCTCTATATTCTGGGTGACTTTACCTATCGTTTGCCCCTGGCGGAGGCGGTGCGCCTGCGTAAACGCATTGAATGCCAGAACGTGACGCTCATCCGTGGTAACCATGACGGCGACTGGGAAGATCCCGACGTGCCGCAGATTTGGGAAGACGTGCGTGATTACCTGGAGATTGCCCCCGGCTATGCCAAGGGTCATCGTCTGGTTATGAGCCACTACCCCATGCTCAGCTGGAATGGCAAGGCACGTGGCGCCATCATGCTGCACGGGCATATCCACAGCAGGGGAGACCGCACCAATGCGCGCAACCGCGATCGCGAACGTCCTACCTTTCGCTACGATGTCGGCCTCGATGCCAACGAGTACAAGCCCGTAAGCCGTGACCAAATCCTAGGCTTCTTTGGACTGTAATTCTCGAACCGTCATACAAACCGCCACAAAGGGGACGGGCACCTTTGTGGCGGTTCTGGCGCCGTTGCCATTATGGCGGCGGCGCCTTTTTTGTCCGTGTGGCGCGGTAGAGTGTAGGCGGTTGATATTTGCGTCCAGCGAGGAGCTGCTATGAACGAGATCAAGTGCCCGCATTGTGGCGAAGTTTTTAAGGTCGACGCGTCCGGCTATGCGGATATCGTCAAGCAAGTGCGCGATGCCGAGTTTTCTCGCGACCTGGATGAGCGTGTGAAGGCGGTCCAGCGCGAGGGCGAGCAAGCGCTGGAGCTTGAGCGCTCGCGTTCGATGGCTGCCTTGCAAAAGGCAGAGTCCCAGCGCAACGCTCAGCTTACCGAGCAGAAGAACGCTGCAGCTCAACAGCTGGCACAAGAGGTTGCCAAGCGCGATGCTGAGCTCGCCGAGCTGCGCGCCAAGCTCGAGGGCGCTGCCGCAGAGCGCGAGAGTGCAAGCCAGCGCGCGGCGGTAGAGGCACGAGCCAACGCTCAAAAGGAGAATGCCGAACTCCAGCGCGAGATCGACAATTTGCGTGCGCAGCTGGAGCGCAAAGATGACGAAGCCAAGCTCGTCGAGTCGGCGGCGCGCAATGCCGCTCAAAACGATTTAGCTGCACGTGATGCTCAGATTGCCGAGCTGCAGGCCAGGCTTGCCGCGGCGGACAAGGCCCAGGAGATGGCGCTTGCCGCTGCCGCGGCAGAGTCGCAGCGTGAGCTCGATGCCGCTCGCAGCGAGGCCGAGCGCGCGCTTGCTGACTATCGCGCGAAGGTACAAGAGAAGTTTTCCGCCGCAAAGGCTCAGTCTGAGCGCGAGGCCGAGGGCCTTCGTGCACAGCTTCGTGAGCAAGAACTTTCTGCAAAAATGGAGCTGTCGAAGGCGGTCGCCGCGGCGGAGCGAGAGCGCGATGAGGCGCGTGCCAAACTGACGAGCGAGCTGGCGGTGCGCGATTCTCGCGAGGAACAGGCCAAGGCGGCACACGAGCTCGAGCTTGCGCAGGCCAAGCGCGCGAGCGATGACCTGATTCGCTACAAGGATGAAGAGATCGAGCGCCTTAAGGACATGAAGGTCCGTCTGTCCACCAAGATGGTGGGCGAGTCGCTCGAGCAGCATTGCGAAACCGAGTTTAACCGTCTGCGCATGACGGCATTTCCCAACGCGTACTTCGAGAAGGATAACGATGCGTCCGAGGGTACCAAGGGCGACTTTATCTTCCGCGAGTGCGACGCGAGCGGCAACGAGGTCATTTCGATTATGTTCGAGATGAAAAACGAAAACGACGAGACCGCGACCAAGCATAAAAACGAGGACTTCTTTAAGAAACTCGATCACGACCGTCGCCAGAAAGGCTGTGAGTACGCGGTGCTCTGCACGCTGCTCGAGCCCGAGAGCGAGCTCTATAACGTAGGGATAGTCGACGTGAGCTATCGCTACGAGAAGATGTACGTGATTCGCCCGCAGTTTTTCATTCCCATGATCACGCTCCTTCGCAACGCCGCCATGGGCTCACTGCGCTATAAGCAGGAGCTAGCGGAGTACAAACAGCAGAATATCGACGTCACGAACTTCGAAGCCAAGATGGAGAAGTTCAAGAATGATTTCGGTCGCAACTACGAGATCGCGAGTCGCAAGTTCCAAACGGCAATCGATGAGATCGACAAGACGATTGGCCATCTGCAGAAAACCAAGGAGGCATTGCTGTCCTCCGAGAACAATCTGCGCCTAGCCAACAAGAAGGCCGATGATCTTACCATTCGCAAGCTCACGTGGGGCAACAAGACCATGAAGGCGGCGTTTGACGAGGCGCGCGGGGCTGCGCCAGAGACAAACGATGAGCCAGCCGAGGCGGATTCGTATGAGGTCGAGGATACCGAGTAAGGCATAGCGTATAGAGCAAAAGCGGGGCCGCTGGCGATATTGCCAACGGCCCCGCTTCGTTTCGTTCCAGTATGTTCGACTAGTCCTCGAGCAGGTCTTCGATAAAGCCGACGCGGTAGTTTTTGAAGATGACTTCACCGCCGTCTTGCGTGGCGTCCAGATCGACATCGCCCATGATGCCAAAGTCGTGGTCGCCGTCCTCGTCGGCAAAGATCTGGTGCACGTGCCATACGTGCGCGGTCTTCTCGTCGGACTCATCGATGGAAAACATCGCGGCGCTGCGGGCGTCTCCGTCGGTGAGGATTTCCTCGTGCTGCTCATGGTAGGCATCGAGGGCCTTTTGCCAGCGGATCTCGCTCATGCCCCAGTCGTCGTCGAGCTCGCCCAGGTCGCGAACGTGCTCACGGGCGGCAAGGGTCACGCGGCGGAAGAGCGCATTGCGCACCAGCAGCGTGCAGCCGCGGCGGTCCGCCACGACCTCGTCGATGCCCTGTGGCGGCGCGGCATCGAGGGCTGCCGGGTTGCCGGCGTTCTCCCACTCGTCCACCAGGCTCGAGTCCACCGAGCGCACCACAAAGCCCAGCCACGAGATAATGTCGCGCAGGCGCTCGTCGCGCTTCTCGATGGGTACGGTGCGGTCGAGCGAACGGTAGGCCTCTGCCAGGTAGCGAAGCAAAATGCCCTCGGAGCGGGCGATGCCGAGCTTTTGAATGTAACCCTTAAAATCGCTCGCGCTTTCCAGCATATCGCGCAGGACACTCTTGGGAGAGAGCTGGTAGTCGTTTGCCCAGGGCACTTCCTGGCAGTACTTGTCAAAAGCGGCGTCGAGCAAATCCTCGAGCGGCTTTTCGTACGTGACGTCTTGAATGCGCTCCAAGCGTTCCTCATACTCGATGCCGTCGGCCTTCATCTCGGCCATAGCGCGATCGCGTGCGGCGCGCTCCTGTGCACGCAATACCTGCTTGGGGTCCTCGAGCGTGGCCTCGACCATCGAGATGAGGTCCATGGTATAGGTCTCACTTTCGGGGTCGAGCAGCTCCAGCGCGGCAAGCAAAAACGGCGAGAGCGGCTGGTCGAGCGCAAAGTCCTCGGGCAGGTCGACCGTCAGCGCGTAGTCGATGTCCGGCGCGGCGTCAGCCGGAGCGTCGGGTGCGGGCGGCACCTCGGTGCGCACGACGACGCCGGAGTCGATGAGCGTGGCGAAGATCTCGTCGGCGCGAACCTCGAGCTTGGCCTTTTCTTCGGGGGTCTGCAGGCTTGTCTCGATGAGGTCGTGTACGCGGGCTCGGGCATTGCCGCCCTGCTCGACCACACTAATCACCATAGAGTGCGTGATGCGCAGGCGTGGCTTGAGTGTTTCGGGTTGCGTCTCGATCAGGTGCTCAAAAGTTTGCTTGTTCCATGAGACAAAGCCCTCGGGGGCCTTTTTCTTTTTAATCTTACGGAGTTTTTTGGGGTCGTCGCCCGCCTTGGCCATAAGCTTGGCATTCTCGATCTCGTGCTCAGGTGCCTCGGCGATTACCATGCCCTCGGTATCGAAGCCCGAGCGACCGGCGCGACCGGCAATTTGATGGAACTCGCGGGCGCGCAGGCGACGCATTTTGTAACCATCGAACTTGGTGAGCGCAGTGAGGACCACGGTGTGGATGGGTACGTTGATGCCGACGCCGAGCGTATCGGTACCGCAGATGACGGGCAGCAGGCCCTGCTGCGCCAAGCGCTCGACCAGCAGGCGATAGCGCGGCAACATGCCAGCATGGTGCACGCCGACGCCGCATCCAAGCAGGCGCTTGAGAATCTTGCCAAAGGCCGTGGAGAAGCTCGTTCCCTTTGCCGCTTCTTTGATGGCTTCGCGCTGCTCCTTGCTGGCGATGCCAAAATTGGCGAGCGACTGTGCCGTCGCAAGGGCGGCATCCTGACTAAAGTGCACGATATAGAGCGGGGCCTCGCCACGGCGCATGGCGAGCTCGACCGTGCCCTCGAGGGAGGTCGTCACATAGTCGTAGCTCAGCGGAACAGGACGCGGGGCATCGACAACCAAGTCGCAAGCAGCGCCGGTGTGCTCCTCGAGCGAGGCGGCGATGGCGGAGACATCGCCGAGCGTGGCGCTCATGAGCATAAACTGCGTGTGGGGCAGGGTGAGCAGCGGTACCTGCCAGGCCCAGCCGCGGTCGGGGTCGGCAAAGTAGTGGAACTCGTCCATGGCCACGCAGCCCACGTCGGCGCCCTCGCCCTCGCGCAGCGCATCGTTGGCAAGGATTTCGGCCGTGCAGCAGATGACGGGCGCCTTGGTATTGATATGCGTATCGCCGGTGATCATGCCGACGTTATCGCGGCCGAGTACCTGTACCAGGTCGAAGAACTTTTCGCTGACCAGGGCTTTGATGGGGGCCGTGTAATAGCAGCGCTTGCCCTGAGCCATGCCCATAAAGAGCATGCCCAGTGCGACGAGCGATTTACCCGATCCGGTCGGTGTGCCTAAAATGACGTGATCGCCGGCGGCCAGGTCCATGAGGGCCTCTTCTTGGTGATCCCACAGCTCAATGCCACGGTCGCTCGTCCATTCAAAGAAGCGTTCGAAGGCCTGATCGGGCGTGAGCCATGGTTCGGGCTCGCTGCCGTCCTCGGGCTCCCACCAGGTGGGAGAGAGCGCGCCGAGCGAGCCAAACTCGGCTTCGGTTCCCGTGCCGCCCGAGAACGAGCTGGCGGCGCCGGCACCGGAGACGGTGCTGGCGGCGGTATCTGTCGTGGTCTGTGCCATGTGTTTGCTTTCTCTCGCGATTGTCCGCCAACTATTATGGCGTAGCGTCGCATCGATGCGTTCGCAGGCAAGAAAATGCAGGAAATGGGCGTTCTGCCCAGCTGTTTGGTGCAGTTGCCAACTAAGTGAGTAGACTTTTTGCAATATCGCGAGCACATGGCTTTTGCGCAAAGGCTCTACCTGCGGTTTTAGTATTGGTTATGCGGGTTGTGCTTGGCTATTGCAAAAAAGTCTACTCACTTAGATTTGAGGGTCGTTTGCTGGCGCCTATTTGCGCTTGTTTGCCGAAGCCGCGACCATCAGAGGCCCCTGGGACTCCTGCGGTAAGCGCTTCTTGCCCTTGCGGGCGCGGTTTTTAAAGTTCTCGACGGCCTCTTCCATGCCGAGGGGCACGTAGGTGAGCTCATCGAGATTGTCGGGCAGGTAGCACGCAAGGCTTTGCTCCTGCGCGCGACCCGCCGTGAGCTGTTCGTCGCTGGGCAGCGCGTCGGGAGTGGCGCAAATGCCATAGACGGCGGCACCCATCTCGCGCGTGCGGCGCTCGTATTCGGTCTCGGGATGCTCGGGATGGTCGCGGCGAACGTCGTCACTTACCCAAAGTGTGTCGTAGCCGGCCGCGGCAAACTGCCCCAGGGCGTAGTCGCGCAATGGCTTGCTGTCGGTGCGCAGCGTGACGGTGGCGCCGGCTGAAAAAAGCGGGCGGTAGAGCATCAGATGGTCGACATGGACGAGTCGTTTTTTGGCGTACTTGGCCTTAGGCTGCGGCGTGGGAAAGTTGATGGTGATGGCATCGAGCTCGCCTGTGGCAAACAGCTGCGGCAACGATGCGGCGCCTCGGGGCAGGACGAGTGCGTTGGTCAGTTCCTGCTCGCAGATTTTCTGTGCGGCATAGGCGATGCAGATGGGCTCCTGGTCCATGCCGATAAAGAGCGTGTTTGGCTCGTGGGCCGCGCGCTCTACAAGGTACGTTCCCTTGCCGCAGCCAAGATCCAGGTGAAGGTGTTCGAAAGACTTGCTGCCTGCGGGCGCACAGGCCTCGCGCCAATCTCCGGCATAGATTTCAGGGTTCGTCTCAATCGCATCGGCGTAGCGCTCCAGGCGCTCTTCGAGCACAAAGTTCTTAGGCGTGCGAACGTGGACGGCTCCCATGAGGCTCCTTGGTCATAAGTATGGAACGCTTAGCTGCGCGTTCCGTCAATGGGTTGAAAAAAGGTAGGCATAGTTTGCCCGAAAGACGCGGTGCGGCTCGACGGCGAGTCGTCGGTGCCTACAGGCGCTTGAGGATTACGTAGCGGTTGAGCTCGCCACTGCGACCGTCGGCATGGAAGCGCTCAAGTTCGCGTACGGGGACCTCTCCGCTCTTGTAGAACGTGCGCACGCCGCGCACTAAGTCGGTGATCTGCTGATCGTCAAAGTGGTGGCAATAGCGGTAAGCATGGCGGTCGTTTTGCCAGCCAATGAGGTGGTCGCCGGCTTCAAACTGCGCTGAATCGTAACCCTCAAACGGCGGGGTGAGCTCGGCGCGGGCCTCGGCTCGAACGGCCTTGCGCGCCATGCGCTCGTCGTTCATAAACTCCCAAAAGCTAATGGCGATGATGCCGCCCGGGCGCGTCTGGCGCACCAGGGCGTCGAGCACGCGTACGCGGTACTCGCACGACGGCACGTGGTGCATAAAGCCAAAGCAGACCGAGATATCGGCGAGCGGGGCGTCGAAAAGCACGTCGGGAGTCTCGGCGGGGTTGAGCTTCATGAGGGCATCGAGCACGTCGAGTTCCTGGAAGTGCAGGTTGGGAATGCGCAGGGCGTGACCGTGTGCATCGATAGCCAGGTCTTGGCACGAGTCGACGCCATAGAACTCAAACGGGCAGCTGGCATCTGCCGAGGAGTTTGCGCCGTCGACGCCCTTGGCGGCAAGTGCGCCGCCGGCGGCAAAGTTCTCGAATCGCATATTGCCGCAGGCAAGGTCAAAGACGCGGACGGGATGCTCGATTGTGGCGACGTCGAGCTGCTCGAGCGCGATATCCATGGTGCGCACCCAGCCGGGCCACGGGGCCTGACGCGTATCGGAAAAGGAGGCGGAGTGCTCGCGATAGAACGTGTTGTTGAGCTGGATGAGCGATGAGGCGAAATCGCGGTTCACGGCGCGGGACTCCCTCCGTTGGCGGTGCGGAATAAACAGTACGACCATACTACCGTTAACGCCGCAACGGGGACAACCGGGCTAGGTGCCATTGCTTTGTTTGGACACATTTCCGCAGCTCATATGCACCCGCAACCGCCGGTTGTCAAAAATCTCACTAGAATAGGCGGCATGCTTTTGGCGGTGGCGGATAGATTTTTAACTGTGCAAGGCGCCTTAAGAACAAAAACGGTCCGGCGGCACGGCTGGCATCACATAGGAGGAACCATGAATGTAGAAACTGCGCAGCGGCTCGTCGACCTTCGCCGCAGCAAAGGCTTTAGCCAAGAAGGGCTGGCGCGAAAGCTGGGGCTGTCGCGCCAGGCGGTCAGTAAATGGGAGCGCGCGGAGAGCTCGCCCGATACCGAGAACCTGATCTCGCTCGCCAAACTCTATAGCGTGAGCCTGGACGAGCTGCTCAATCCGAGCGACGAGATCGAGGACGATATCGAGTTTGAGAACGAGGACCGCGCCCGCCAGCGCGAGGCCGAGGCCGCGGAGCGCGCCCGCACCCATGAGGCGGCGGCACGTGCCACCGAGGCGGCAACACAGGCGAGTGATGCTGCGGCCAAGGCGGCACAAGCGGCAAGCTGGAGTGCGCAGGCCGCCAACGCTGCTACGGCGCAGGCGACGAGTGGCGGTGCAGTTGGCTCGACTCCGGCGAAGGGCCCGTTCCAGTCGTTCCCGTATTGGGCCGTGTGCTGGCTACTGTTCTTTTTGCTGATGTTCCCGTTTGGCGCCGGCCCCTTTGCTGCGCTCATCTTCTTTACGATCCCTATCTATCACTGGGTGGCGCGTGCGCTCGATGGCGATTGGGCGCGCGGTGATATCCAGGTTGGTCCGGCGCCGGTGACAGCTAGGGCTCAGAATGTTTCCGCTGCGGTTGATGCTGACGTGGCTACCGCGACTACCGCTGAGCCGATTGCCAAAGAGGGTGATGAATGATGAAGCTTTCGCATGAATCCAAGGTACGCTTGGGCGTTGGCGTCGGAGCGTTTGTGCTCATCATTGGGCTTGTCTTTGGCATTTCGCGGCTATTGGCTCATTCCGATATGGTGCGTACGACCGGTATTCTATCTGGCCATTTGTCTGATTTTGACGATATGTTTGACGAGGACGATTCCTTGAATAGCGGTAACTATTCCGCTCGGCCTCAGCAACTTTCGAGTGCGACTTTTGATGCCGATGAGTTCCGCTACCTCGATTTCGATATCAATGCGGCTTCGGTGGACGTCAAGGTTGTTGATGGCAACAAGGCTCGCGTTATAGAGCGGGGGCGCGTTGCCGAGGGTATGGATGCCTCCAAGGCCGCGAAGCAAAACATCGCATCCGTCGAGGACTCGACGCTCAAGGTTTCCCAGTTTGGAAGTGATGACGGTAAGGCAATCGATCGCTCAGTTACGGTTGAGCTGCCACGCCGTGTTGCCGAACATCTGAAGGGAGTCAACGCGCACGTGGGCTCGGGTGATCTGCAGATTGCCGGTGTCATCTGTGATGGTTTCGATCTTGTCCTGGGTGCGGGAGATGTAGAGTTTACGGGCAGCGTGACTGATGCGCTCAGCGCTGAGGTCGGTTTGGGCGATGCGACGTTCGAGCTCTACCAGGCCCCCGCGAAGTCGATGGACGTGAGCGTGGCCTCGGGCGATGTGGAGATGACGGTTCCGAATTCTACGGGCTTTAAGGCGAGCCTTACCGTGGGCAGCGGCGACTTCGAGAGCGATTTCCTTCCGCTTGGCTACGATGGCGAGACTATTTTGAATCATGAATTCGATAACGGCGATAAGTCTGCCACGTATCGTTTTAAGGTCGGTTCGGGCGACATGTCGTTTGATCCGGAGTGACAGACGGCTATCGAAGACTTATAAACCATAGCTGCGCTGTTTGATGAAGGCGCCGGAGCCGCGACGGGCTTCGGCGCCTTTGCCTTTACAATGGGGGCATGGAACAGATTATCTTGAACATACTTAAAGCCCTGCGTCGCGGCGAGACCGTGGACGACAAGGCGCTCGTCAAGCTGATACATGCCGAGGCGCGCCGTGAGGGTGCCGACAAACGCGATTTGGCCAAGCGCCGTCTGCTGCCGTTCTACCAGCGGGTTAAACGTGAGGAGCCGGCTCGTTGGGCTGGGTGGAATGTCGATGCCGAGCTAGAGCGTCAACTGCTGCAGGTGCTACGCATGAAGCCGCGCCGCACGGCCTCGGGCGTGGCGACCATTACCGTCATCACCAAGCCGTGGCCGTGCTCGGGCGATTGCCTGTTTTGCCCCAACGACCTGCGTATGCCCAAAAGCTATTTGCATGCCGAGCCCGCGTGCGCCCGTGCTGAGCAAAACTGCTTTGATCCGTATCTGCAGGTGAGCGCTCGTCTGACCGCGCTTTCGCAGATGGGGCATGCGACCGATAAGATTGAGCTCATTGTGCTCGGTGGTACCTGGAGCGACTATCCGCAAGGGTATCAGACGTGGTTTATGTCGGAGCTCTTCCGTGCGCTCAATGACGATGCCGTGGCTGGTGTGGCTGCCAACCCCATGTTGGCGCGTCCGGGCATCAGCCGTGCCGAGGCGGGGCGTCTGCTCGACGATGCACCCGCCGATGCGCTGCCGCCGGTGGTGGCGGAGCGTCGCGAGCGCTATCGGGCTGCCGGCATTGCGATAGACGAGGCCACGCTCGCTGCCGGCGTTGCCGACGAGCAGGAGCGTGTGGATGCTGCCGTGGGCGGCTATAACCGTGCGGTGCGTCGTTTGTACGGCCCCGGTACGCCATGGGGCGAGGTCGCCGAGTGGCAGACGGCAACGATGGAGGAGCTCGAGCGTCAGCAGCACATCAATGAGACGGCGAAGCATCGCGTGGTGGGACTCGTTATCGAGACGCGCCCCGATGCCGTAACGCCGCAGGCGCTTACGCTCATCCGCCGCCTGGGCTGCACCAAGATCCAGATGGGCATCCAGAGCCTCGACCAGCACCTGCTCGATATCAACGAGCGTCGCATTTCGGTGGGCCAAATCGAGCGGGCGTTTTCGCTTGCGCGCCTGTTTGGCTTTAAGATCCATGCGCATTTTATGCTCAACCTGCTGGGCGCCACGCCCGAGGGGGACAAGCGCGACTACGAGCGCTTTATGACCGAGGGGGCCTTTATGCCCGACGAGGTCAAGGTCTACCCGTGCGCGCTCATCGAGGGCTCGCGTCTGGTGGGCTGCTACGAGCGCGGCGAGTGGCGCCCCTATACCGAGGAGGAGCTGCTCGACGTGCTAGCCGATGACATCGTGGTGACGCCGTCGTTCTGCCGTATCAGCCGCATGATCCGCGATTTTAGCTCCGACGACATTATGGTGGGCAACAAGAAGCCCAACCTGCGTCAGCTCGTCGAGAACCGCCTGGCTGCTCGGGGCGACGGTGTGACGGTGCGTGAGATTCGCTATCGCGAGATCAGCACGGCGGGTGCCGACTTGGATGAGCTGACCCTTGACGAGGATGTGGCGTACGAGACGCCGGTGACGCACGAGCGCTTTTTGCAGTGGGTGACGCCGCAGGGCAAGATTGCGGGCTTTTTGCGCCTGTCGCTGCCCGACCATTCGTTTGTTGCCGCGCATGCGGACGAGTTGCCGACGATGCCGGACGAGGCGATGATTCGCGAGGTGCACGTGTACGGCATGGCGGCGCGCGTGGGCGACCAGGGCCAGGCGGCGCAGCATCACGGGTTGGGGCGTTTGCTCGTAGAGCGTGCGTGCGAGATTGCCCGGGATGCGGGGTATGCGCGCATCAACGTGATTAGCGCGATTGGCACGCGCGAGTACTATCGCCATCTTGGATTTTATGACCATGGCCTTTACCTGCAAAAGGAGCTCTAGATGAACAAGCCGAGTGTTTCTGCCGGCGTTGTTGCCGGCGTTGCTCTGGGAGCCGCGGCGCTGGGCGCGGCTGCCGTCGCCGTTCGCGCTGCCTGCCTGCAGGTCGCGCGAACCCGCAATGGATTGGCGCGTGTGAAACGCGTGCACGATGAGGGCGGCGATGAAGTCCGCGTATTGGTGCAAGGCAGTGTCTACCAAAGCGCGAGTTACGTCGGCGAGCGCTGGGCGGAGCCCGTCTTTGCGTATTATCGCGCGTTTGACGACGTGTTTGAGGCCGAGGATGCGATGCGTGACGTTTATGGTCACGGTATCAGCCGTATGCTTATGCTAGGTGGCGGCGGGTTTGCCTATCCCAAATTTGCGCTGATGTCGCACGAGGGCCTGCGCATGGACGTTATCGAGTATGACGGAGAGATCACGCGCCTGGCGCGCCGCTGGTTCTACCTAGACGAGCTAGAGCGCGCGGCGGGCGATCGCCTGCGGGTGATAACCGCTGAGGCTCGCTCGTATCTGGGTGTGACGAGTGTGGGCCATCGTCGCTACGACGTGGTCGTGAGCGATTGCTTTGGCGGTGCCGAGCCCGTAGGCGAGCTGGCGACGGTTGAGGCGTTGCGTTTAGTGCGGGGCAGCCTGAACCCCGGGGGTATCTACGTTGCCAATATCGTGAGCGCAAACGAGGGGAGCGATGTAACGTTCCTGCGCGACTGCGCTGCCACGGCACTCGAGGTATTTGCCCACGCCTGGGTGGTCCCCTGTGGCGATACAGAGTTCGGCGGCGAGGAAAACTACCTGCTCATCGCCAGCGACGGGAACTATGCCTTTGCCGAAGCCGTGCCCTTTGACGCCGACTTCCTCGGCGCCGTCCTTCACGACTAGCGCGTCTTTCTGCGACCAGTCTTTCTGGGACGGGGCTTTTTAGCTGCTTTCGGATGCCGGCTCGCTCCACATCGGGAGCAGTCAATTTGGGACGGGGCTATTTTAGCTATCCCTGCCACTAATCGGCCAAACCTATCGCTTTACCTGCAAGGCAGCTAAAATAGCCCCGTCCCAAATTGACTGCTCATATAGTCAGCCCCGTTTTATGCGTGGTTGCGCCAGCTGCGGACACGCTGCTTCATGCCATCTATGTCGAGCACGCCTTCGGCAAAGCCCTTACGCACGAGCTCTTCGGGAACGAACTCATCGTAACGATCAAAGTAAGGCACCTCGCCGGGATAGACGAGCTCGATGGGATCGAAGTCCTTCTCGACCTCGGTGGCGAGCACCTCAAAGAACGTCTCTTCGTCGGCCTTCATCTTAAACTGCATAAAGTACGGGCGCGACGGGTCGAGTCCGCGAAGGCCCAGCTCCGCGGCACATTTAATCTTGAGCATGCGCTCGAGCGCCAAAAAGGCATAGCTGCCCAGCCAGGGGAAGAGCACCCAGGTGTCGCCGCCCAGGTTAATGAGTGGCCTAGTGCCCGCACCCGAAATCTCGGCCGTATGGCGAGCCTGCGCCAAGCGGGCCCGCGCGTTGCCCATAAGGTACGGATACGCGGCATGTTCGTTGAGCGCTTTACGCATGCGCTCGAGTACATGCGTGTTGATGTCGCCGGGGCAGTCGCCAAAGTAGGCCGGCACACGGCCATTGACCTGCGTGGCAAAGACGGTGTGGCGCTTCCAGTCCACTTCTTCGACAATCCAGCAGTGCCCGGCGATGGCGATGCGTTCACCGGGCGGTGGGGGATTGACGATCGTGCCCAGCTCGGCCGACTCGCTGCGGACGGTGAACTCCTCGTTTTCCTGGAACACGGCGTAGAACTTAAAATTGTTGATGATGCGCTCGCCCGCGAGGCCCACGATGAGCCCGCCGCCCTCGGTGACCTGGATATGGTCGATCTTAATGAGGTGACGCAGCAGCACGCGATAGTCATCGGCTGAGACGCGGTGGAAATAACTGAGCGTGAGCACGCGCTGGGCAAGTTCTGCCGGCGTGAGCTCTCCGGTGCTGGCAAGCGTCGACATAGTCTGGTGATAGAGCAGACTGTAGGGGAGTCGATCGAGCTCGGGCGGCTCGACCCACTTTTCCTCGCGATAGAGTTGTACGAGTGCGATGCCCTGCAGGAGCTTCCACGGAATGGTTTCGGGCATCATCGTACGCGGCTCGGGCTCTTCCTCGCGCATGACAAACCACATCTCGGGCGGAAGGTCGCGGCGTCCCGTGCGGCCCATTCGCTGCAAAAAGGAACTGACGGTAAATGGCGCATCGATCTGAAACGCACGCTCCAGACGGCCGATATCGATGCCAAGCTCAAGCGTAGAGGTGGTGACGGTCGTCTGTGCCTGCTCCTCATCGCGCATGAGCTCTTCTGCCGTCTCGCGCAACGATGCCGAAAGATTGCCGTGATGGATGAGGAAACGGTCAGGCTCGTGTCGGCTCTCACAGTAGCTGCGCAGCATGGAACATACGGCCTCTGCCTCCTCGCGCGAGTTGGCAAAGACCAGACACTTGCGCCCGCGGGTGTGTTCGAAGATATAGCCCATGCCGGGATCGGCGTTGTCGGGTGCGGTGTCGGTGGGGTTGAGGAGCGCTTTCTCGGCGGCCCGGGGGATGTCGACTTCGCCCTCGGGGGCCGAAGAAGTGCAGCGGTTCCCGGAGCTAGCCTTACCCTGTGCCCGTTTGCGACGTTGACGGCGCTTGTCCTGTGTGGGCTGTCCGCTGTGGCTCGTGCCTTGGGTGTCGGCCGGCAGCGCCGTGGGTGCCGCTGCCTCAATGCGCTCGGAGACAAGCACTTCGGCCTCTTGAGGACCCATGCTCTCGAATCCCCGCTGCTGTGCCTGGGGACCCGAGTTGTAGAAGTGCTCCATGGAGATGCGCCACACGCGGCGCGGTTCCTCAAAACGGGGGATAACGCAGTCACGTCCCGTTCCCTGTGAGAGAAAAGCGCCCGTGCGCTCGGGGTCGCCGATGGTGGCCGAAAGGCCAATGCGTCGAGGCTGCACGCCGGCCATGCGCGAGAGTCGCTCGATAAGGCAGAGCGTCTGCCCGCCACGGTCGCCGCGCATGAGCGAGTGGACCTCGTCGATGACCACATAGCGCAGGTCGCAAAACATGCGCGGGATCGCCATGTGCTTATGGATCAGGAGCGCCTCGAGTGACTCGGGCGTAATCTGCAAGATGCCGCTCGGCTTTTTGATGAGCTTAGCCTTGTGCGACTGCGAGACATCGCCATGCCAGTGCCAGACAGGGATATCGGCCTCTTCGCAGAGGTCGTTAAGGCGGACGAACTGATCATTGATGAGCGCCTTGAGGGGGCCGATGTAGAGGGCGCCCACGCTCGCGGGCGGCCTTTCCCAAAACTCGGTCAGGATGGGAAAGAAGGCCGCCTCGGTTTTGCCGGAAGCCGTGGATGCCGTCAGGAGCACATTGTCTTGTGTGTTAAAGATGGCATCTGCCGCCGCAACCTGAATGGAGCGGAGACTCTCCCAATCGTGGGAGTAGATGAAGTCTTGGATAAACGGGGCGTAGCGGTCAAAGGCGTTCACGGGGCCTCCTTTCAAAAGCGAATCTCTCAACGCGGCGGGCAGTGGCTTGCTGCATGACTGCTTCAATGTTTGCCCAGGTAAAACCTGCCAAAATAAACCTGTCCCTTTTTGGCAGGTTAGATGGCGAATTCGGCGAAGTTGCGGTCGGCGCCTGCGGTGCCGGTGTCGTCTGTTGCGGCTGCTGGCGCGTCACCGCCGACGCTTTGCAGCAGCTCGGCCACGTTGGCGTTGGGGTTTTGGCATAGGATGTCGAGCAGCTCGATAAAGTCACGAATGACTTCGCGCGGCGTCAGATGCGTGTCGGCTCCCACGCGACCGAACTCAATCTTGAGGAAGTCCACCAGGTCGCTCTCGGTAAGCGTGGGCGTCCAGCCAAAGTAGCCGGCGTGAATTTGCATGAGTTTTTCGATCAGCACCAGCAACTCTTCGTAGGTGAGTGGCTGCAGACGGATGATGGGCGCGAGCATGTCCTTAAGGTCCTCGCGTGCAAAGCGGCCCTGAGCGAGTCGGCTGCGCAGGGCCTCGTAGGAGAACACGCCGCGGCGGCGGTCTTCGATGGAGGTTGGCGTGCCGCCCATGATCATGCCCAGGTACTGCGCCTTGCCCTGGAGCGTGTCGTTGTACATGGTCAGGATCTTCTCGTAGTTGTATTGGCGCGTGATCGCGTTGGGAATCTTATACAGATTCACGAGTTCGTCGATGAGCACCAGCATGCCCTTGTAGCCGCTGCAGACCAAAAAGCGCGCAATGAGTTTAACGTAGTCGTACCAGTCGTCATCGCTGATGATGGTCGAGGAACCCAGTTCGGCGCGAGCCTCGCTCTTGGTGCGGTATTCGCCGCGGATCCATTTGGTTACGCGGCTCATGGCCTCTTCATCGCCCTCGGATACGGCCGTGCGGTAGCGGCGGAGCATGCGGGCGAAGTCGAAGCCGTGGACCATCTCCTCGAGCGGGGCCAGTTGGGCATTGACGACCGACTCGTCGACGTCGGCACACGAGGCGACCCAGCGATCCAGAATAAGGTTGAGCGCACCGCCCTCGGGGCGCGTCTTGGTCGATATGTTGCGGATGAGCTCACGGTAGGTGGCAAGGCCCTGCCCCTGACCGCCCTGCAGGCGGCGCTCGGGCGACAGGTCGGCATCGGCGACGACGAACCCCTCGCCCATGGCGTGCGTGCGGATGGTCTGGAGCAAAAAGCTCTTGCCTGCGCCGTAGCGACCGACCAGAAACCGGAAGCTCGCGCCACCGTCGGCGATGAGACTCAAATCGGTGAGCAGGGCGCGGATCTCGACCTCGCGCCCTACGGTGATATAGGGAAGGCCGATGCGCGGGACCACACCGCCCTTGAGTGAGTTGAGAATGACGGCAGCGACGCGCTTGGGCACGCGGGGTGCTGCGGATGCGGTATCACTCATGGTCTAGGTATCCTCTCACGTCTGCTTCGTAATCCTCGATAATTTGCGGTCCTGCCGCGCCGAACTCGATAACGGTGTCTCCCACCAGGTCAAAGAGCGTCTCGTTGATGCTGTCGACGAGCATATCCTCGCTCTGGCCCGACCTCTCCACTGCCGATGTCGCTTGCGCTGTGTTTTGCTCGAGGAGTGCGCGAAGAAAGGCATCTTCGGCGGGCGCGAGTTTGTTCGTAGCTTCGGCAGACGCGGGCGTTACGGGTGCGGGCGCAGACACGAGGAACGGTGCCATGACGCCAAACTCTTCGGCGGAAACAGTCGGCTCGTCGGGTTCGTCTTGCTGAATGGTCATCTCGCCAGGTTCGGCAGTCATGCCGGGCGCAGGCTCGCGGCCCGGCTGCTCGATAAGCGTTGCCTCGGCTTCCACGGGCGTGCCGTCCTCGCGCTCCTCATCAATCAAAAGCGCTTCACGCGTTTGCGCGGCGGCGCTCCGAATGTGCCCCAGCTGGCTCAAATCGATATCGATCTTGACGGGCTGGTGTGCGGCATCCCACGAAAGCCATGCCACGATCTCGTCATCGATGATTTTGGCCAGATATTTGGGGACCTTCTCCTCCTTCAGGGGGTGGGCGGGGGCTAGGGCCAGGCGCAGACGTTGGTCGCAGGCGCGCATCATCTCACCAAGCTTGCTGCTCTTTTGCCTGCTGCCGTGAATTCGCATGCATTCCCAAAAACCGTTTTGGCAGCGGTAGATATGGATGGGGTCAAGACGGTATTCGCAGTCCTCGTGGCGTTCGGGCGCAAAGAACACGGCCGAGGCAAACATGGTATAGGGCATGGCCGTCTCCTCCCCAAACAAGCTCGCCACGATACCGGTCTTTCGATGCGTGTCATAGTAGCGCGCCGTGCGGACGTACACGGCACATGCCACGTGGCGTAGGTCGCGATGGTGGCTGCGATCGAGTCTAGAGTTATCGAGGTTATACGTGGAGAGGGCGTTGATAGCGGCCATGAGTCGCTCCTCGCCCGCCTCGTCGGGCGGGAGGGGGAGCGTAGGCTCGGAGGTCTTACGACGCGCAGGCGGCAGATCCGACGGCGTCGGTGCAGGTGCAAGGTCTCGAGCCGCGCGCCGCAGCTCGATAAGGGCGTTATCGAACATGACGGTTTTAGAGTCGCGAAGCAGTTTGGGGTCGAGCCCGTGGAAAACGGCGTAATCTTGCAACCACACGCGTGCAAACCGGTCGATGCCGGGCTCGAAGGCACGATAGGCGTTCCAAAAGGCCTTGATCTTGCTAAAGCCATCGAGTGGGTCATCTACGCCAATGCCGCAGATCAGCTCATAGAGATACAGGAAGGCAAAGGACGTAGACGTTTCCTCGACAGTTCCGCGGCGCACTTGGGCACGCCAGGTAAAGTAGCCGCGCAACTGTCGATCGCTCATGGCATTGTAGGTGGGAAAGTACGACTTAAAGGTGCCGTTGTAGGGACAATCGTCCTCGAAGTCGGCCATCAGCAGGCCTTGGCGGTAAAAGAGCTCCGCCTCCGATAGCCAACGTCCCGCGCCGCCTTTGGGATCATCTTGCCAGCGCGATATCTCGCGCATCTTGCGGTACTGGTCGGGGAGGAAGTTCTGCATCTGTCGACCGGTCTTGAGAATCGGCTCGTCAGCATAGATTTCGTTTGAGAAGTGGGCGGACTGATGGGTCCGGGCCTCGGCCATAATGCGCTCGATGAGCATCTTGACGTCCTGGTCGGCCACCGCTTCTCCTCTCCTAACGCAGCTTCGGTGACCTCATATCATAGCACAGCATCAAACAGGTGTTCGAGAAACCGCTACGTAGATAGATTTAGAACAAGAGGGCGTAGATGACCGCCACGACGACGGAGGGGAGCATGTTGGCCGTGCGGAAGGTCTGAGGTCGAATAAGGTTAACCCCAACACAGAAGATGAGCATAGAGCCCACAAGCGAAAGGCTGTCGAGGGCTGCGGTGGTCATGATGGGGGAGAGTGCGCCGGCAAAAAGCGTGATCGTGCCCTGGAATACGGCAACGGGCAGGGCCGAGAAGATGCAGCCGCGGCCAAGCGAGGCCGTCATGGTGCAGACGATGATGCAGTCCAGCGCGCCCTTCAGGGCAAGCGTGGACCAGTCGCCGAGCAGACCGTCCTGAATCGATCCTACGATGGCCATGGCGCCGATACACACGGTGAGCGATGCCGAGACAAAGGCGTTGGTAAACTCGTTGTCGCCTTCGCTGCCGGTTTTGCGCTTGAGCCATTCGCCGAGGTTCTCGATGGCGGCCTCCAGGTTGATGGCCTCGCCGATGAGCGAACCGAGGGCAAATGAGACGATAAGCATGGTGGTGCCGGTGGTCGCCAACGCCTCTCCATCGATAACGAGCATCTTTTGCATGGTGCCGCCCAGGCCGATAAACAGAACACACAACCCCGACGCCTTCATGAGCGTGTCTTGGATGCGAGATGTAATGAAGCGCCCGCCCATAAGGCCAAGCAGACCGCCCGCGATCAAAAGCGCGACGTTGATGATCGTTCCTAAACCCGGCATGAACCCTCCTGTAATTGATGCCAACGCGGCAATCGTAGCAGAACGGGGAGGGGCGCTCAGTATCCGAGCCAAGCGACGGTTAGCGGTCTAGGACAGGATGGGGCTAAAGTCGAAGCGCAGCGTCATGAGGTGCTGTGGGGATTCGATGGCTGCGGCAATGATGTCGGCATCTCGTGCGCGATCGAACCCTTCAAGTTCCATTTGATAGGGGACGTCTTCTTGGATACCGATGCGACGAGGAACCAAAAGCTTGGTTCCGTCGAATTCTTCGGTTCGCGTTCCGTCTGCTGCAACGGAATAAAGGTGTAACTTGGCGGTCGTTGTGGCATCAAGTGCCGAGATAGCTTGGATATCGTTCGATGCGCTCTTTGCTCCCACTGCTGTAAGTGCCGTAGGCGCGACGACTTCGCCCGAAGGCAAAAAGACGAGCTCGACGGTGCTGGGGAATGCGATGAGGATATTTTTGCGGCGGGGCGCATTGGCAGCGACTGGCTCAATGCTTGCAGCATCGACGGTTTCCGTGTGGTCGAGCGCGACCATCATGCAACAGTTGCCTTCGTCGACACCTGGGGGAGCGGCAAAGTCCAGGCCGTCTTTCGGTTGGGAATCGCCTAGTTCGGTGGCGTTGCCGCTTGGCTTCT
Organism: Collinsella sp. LCP19S3_B7; assembly: GCF_052121795.1. NCBI lineage: Bacteria > Bacillati > Actinomycetota > Coriobacteriia > Coriobacteriales > Coriobacteriaceae > Collinsella > Collinsella sp. LCP19S3_B7. The sequence goes on along the minus strand of NZ_JBQKDO010000005.1, from coordinate 18,045 downwards.
CGAGAGGAACCGCAGCGTTGTCTTCTGATGATGCATCGTCAACATGTGCCGGTGCGTCTGCGTCCTCGTCTTTGGGGGATTGGTCATTATCGCTCGATATAGGAGCGGCAATCTCGACGGATCCCACTCCGTGCCATGTCATTTGGAGCAGCGCCGGATCGGCGAGAATGCGCTGCACGCCCGGCTCCTGGGCATCGATATTGATGGGGGCGGGTTCTGATCCGCGCGTGAGGTTAAGCGAGCCCTTCTGCCTGGTGCTTTGAGCCTTTTGGTCGTCCGCGTCGCCAGCGTAGAACAGCAAAGGCGCATCTCCCGTTGCGATGGCTTCGGTGTCCGCCTTGGTCAGCCGCAGCGACGCCGTAAAGGAGATGATGGGCTGCGCGCCATCGACATTCGAGGGAACGCAGCCCAGGCATACACCCCCTTCTTCTTCATGGGCCGCGCTGTCGAAGACGACCTTTGCCCCGTTCGCCGAGTCATCGACCGAGGCAATATCGATGCGCAGCTCTAAGTCGCATGGGTCGCCATCGGCGTCGACTGCAGCCGATTTCCATGTGCAGATGGCGCAACCTGTCTGGGGGCCGTTCTCCTTGTCCGGTCGATTGATATCCACGACTATCGAGTCGACCGTATTGCGGTGAAGGCATCCCGAGGTTCGGACCGTGGCATGTGCGAGCGAAAAACGTTGGCAGGCGATGATACCCGACGAATTCGACGCGGGGTTCAGAGCTTGCGGTAAGGAGCTTGCCGTGGCGGGCGTCGCCCAAGCGGCGAGAGGCGTACCGCTCGCCAGTGCGCCGCAGAGCGCGGCAACGGGCAAAAGGTTTTTGGGTGCCATGGTTCTCCTATCTATTCCGCGTACTCCGGTCGTGCTTGGCTATTGGTTGCGTTTGATGTGCAGGCCAAGGCACGTCAGTCCTGCTCCCACCGTGGCGACGCCTACCGCAATGAGTTGCCGGGTGTCGCTCGTCTGGACGAGCGGCTCGTGACAGCTGCCGCGATTAAGGCCCGAAAGATCGACGGTCACTTCTGTGGCTGCCTGCGCTTGCTCTTGTTGAGCAAAGGCCATTGCGGGTGCGGACGCCAAGATGCTGACGATGGCGGCCAGTGCAATCGCCTTAGGACGTGGCGTGCGCACCGGGCTCGACCGTCCAGGTGATGCTTGCCACTTGATCTCCCGTACCGGCGGCGTGGTAGATGTCACGCGTGACGCGGGCGACGTGGCCTCTCACATTGAGCCTAATTTTGTCCGTTCCGTCGCCAATGTCCTTGTACTTCATGTCGAAGCTTGCGTCTTGGGAAAGATCGAGGCCCGTAGTCTGAGTCGCCGAGCTGGCATCCTTTTCTGCCTCATCGGGGCCAACCTTAAAATCGATGGAGTTCTGGGCCGAGCCCGTCTTTGCGTCTGCAACGATTGTCCAGTCGTTCTGGGCCGTGACCTTCATGTTGGTGACGTGGATGCCGTATGCCGAGAGGTTGTCGATGGTAATCGTCTCGTCGGAGGGTCCTACAAGCGTTCCGTCGGCTTTGGCGGCAAAGGGGATGACCGTTGGCGCCTTAAACGAAACATTGCTAATGTCGGCCTTCACCGTCACATCGGTGGTTCCAACGCGCACCTCTGCCATGGCCGCCGTTGGCGCGGCGCCCATCGCAAGTGCGAGCGTAAGCCCTGCGCCCACGGCGAGTGCCCTGGCTCCGCTCAGGTTCATGGGTGTGTTCATAATTGATCCTTTCTGCTCGTCACGGACTGGTTCCGTGATGGTTGGACGAATGGGGACAGGGTGCTGCCCCTGCGAGCGCGTCGGCCACTAGCCTTCTGCCTGTGCCACCCGCACTTTGACGCGCGTCGGATTGCCGTGGGTGTCGTAGGTCTTGGCATCGAGTGCCTGAATCTCGATATATGCCTCGCCTTCTTGGATATCGCCGGCGGGGCAGGTCTCAACCGTCTTGCCGGCTTCGACCACACCGGACTCATAGATGGTCTCGTCGTTTTGAATCACGCGGAAGCGCTGGGGAAACTTGTTGTCTTGGACGTTTTGCACGTTGACGCGCAACTTGCCGCCTTCCTGCAACTGTGCGACCGGCGCGACCGAGATCGTCATCATGTTGTCGCGGACGATGGCGTCGAGCTCATCCTGGATTTCTTGGCGCGATTTACCTTCTGCCGTCGTGACTGAGGCGCCCGCTTCGGGCACGGGCTGCGACTGCCAGGCGTATAGCCCTACGGCGATGAGGGCGCAGACGACAGCCAGGCAGACAACGACGAGTTTCTTGCGACGCCCCAGTCCTGCAAGGCGGGGCGGCTTCTTCGCACTCATGCGGCGTCCTTGGTGGTGTAGACACGTGCGAACGTGGACGGGTCCGCTCCAAAGAGCATGTGAAGCATCAGGCGGCGCGAGTAGATGAGCTCGTCGAAGTCGTGAGGGAGCTCGATGTTGTGGATACGCGCGATGTGGTGGGCGAGCGCCGAGAACGACTCGGGGTCGCAGATCACATCGGTGGTGACGTGGTAGACCTCCGTACCTGGAAATGCATCTTCGTCGAAAGGCAAGAGATAGGGGTCGTCATCGACTTCGATGGCGAAACCGTATTGGGGCCAGTAATATGCCATGGAAACCTCCCTGCTCTGGGGCCAAAACTCCTATTGGTTTGGCTGTCGATGCCGACCGTATCAGCCGCAACTTGCCCAATAACTAACCAATTGCTTGACGAGCCGATATCCCCGCAGGTAAAAGCATGTGAAAAAAATCTCAACTATTTTTGACTGATAAATGCACATGTTGTGGCTGCGCGGCAACGTGTGGCAAAAGCGTCGCTTGTCTCGAAAATTCCACCGTTCGCCGAATTGCGCGAACGTTAAAAACGTCAATTATGGAGACGGTCTCGAACATGTCGGTGAAACGATGCGGTAACATTTCCCTGCAAACACTGTAGTTAGCTAAAGGGGGAGTTCGCGTGTCTGCAACCATCAAACCCTTCACCGACGAGTTCGAAGAGTATGGTCGCGATGAGTCTCGCACATCGGGCGAGGCCTCGAGCATCTCGTTTCCGACAACGGAGGACGAGGTCCGCGCCATTATGGAAAAGCTCCATGCCGAGCGTGTCCCGGTGACGGTTCAGGGCGACCGGACCGGTCTTGCCGCCGGCGCCGTGCCTCATGGCGGTCACATTCTCAATACTTCCCGCATGAATCGCTACCTAGGCATTCGCCGCGATGAGCAGGGCCGCTTTCTTTTGCGCGTGGCGCCCGGCGTCGTGCTGTCTGAGCTGCGCAAGCAACTGGGCAAGAAAGTGCTGCCGACTGCCGGCTGGGACCAGGCATCGCTTGAGGCCTACGAGGAGTTCCAGGAAGCTCCCGAGCAATTCTTTCCTACCGATCCCACCGAGGCATCTGCCTGCCTGGGCGGTATGGCGGCATGCAACGCTTCCGGCGCCCGTAGCTACGCTTACGGCCCCATGCGCCCTCACGTCACGGGCCTTCATGTCGTGCTGACCGATGGCGACCTGCTCGAGCTTCACCGTGGCGAGGTTTTTGCACAGGGTCGTCGCCTTTCGCTCGTCACGGTGCAGGGCCGCACGCTCGAGCTCGACCTTCCCGACTACACCATGCCCAAGACCAAGAATGCTTCGGGCTATTTCGTTGCTGACGATATGGATGCCATCGATCTGTTTATCGGTGCGTGTGGCACACTCGGCGTCATCACCGAGCTCGAGATTGCCCTGCAGGCGGCGCCTGCGGTCGTTTGGGGCGTGAGCTGCTTCTTTGACAGCGAAGACAAGGCCGTGTCCTTCACCGATTCTGTACGTCCCGTCCTGTCCCACGCGGCTGCCATCGAATATTTCGATGCGGGCGCCCTGGATATCCTGCGTCGTCAGCGCGAGCAGTCGACCGCGTTCGCCTCGCTGCCGGCGCTCGACAAAGACGCCAAGGTCTGTGTCTACGTGGAGCTCGACTGCGACGACGAAGCCCAGGCGACTGAGGAGCTGTATCACTTGGGGTGGGTACTGGAGCTTGCGGGCGGCAGCGACGATGCGACATGGGTCGCGCGCACCGAGGTCGATCGCGAGTGTCAGCGATTCTTCCGCCATGCGGTGCCCGAGAGCGTCAACATGCTCATCGACGAGCGTCGCCGCACGGACCCCACCATTACCAAGCTGGGGTCGGATATGTCGGTGCCCAACGCACGCTTGGCCGATGTCATCGCCCTTTATCGCCGCACGTTGGCCGAAAGTGGGCTTGAATCTGCCGCCTGGGGGCACATCGGTAACAACCATCTGCATGTGAACATTCTGCCGCGCGATGCGCAGGATTACCGCCGCGGCGGAGAGCTCTTTGCCCAGTGGGCTTCCGAGGTCACGGCCATGGGCGGCGCCGTTTCCGCCGAACACGGCGTCGGCAAGATCAAGGCGGGCTTCTTGGAGACGATGTACGGTCACGAGGCCATGGTCGAGTCGGCGCGGCTCAAGCTCCAGCTCGATCCTGCCGGGCAGCTGGGCCGCGGTAACCTGTTTTCGGAGAAGCTCTTGGATGAGCTCGTCCAGAAAGGGGGCGCGTGAAGATGAGCGATTTCCATATGGTGGTGTGCGTCAAGGCGGTGCCGGGCAGCACCGAGGTCAAGATGGACCCCAAGACCAATACCATCGTGCGCGATGGTAAGCAGGCGGTCATTAATCCCTTTGACGCGAGCGCTTTGGAATGCGCGCTGGCGCTGAAGGACGACTTTATCGGCTTTGGCATGGACGTGCGCGTAACGGTGGTGTCGATGGGCATCCCCGCGACTGAATCGCTATTGCGCGACTGCATCGCCCGAGGCGCCGATGACGCACTGCTGCTAACCGATCGCGCCTTTGCAGGTGCCGATACCCTGGCAACCACCTATGCCCTCAAGTGCGGCATCGAGGCGCTCGACGAGGACTTCGACCTGCTCATCTGCGGCAAGATGGCGGTGGACGGCGATACGGCCCAGATTGGTCCCGAGCTTGCCGGTGCCTTCGAGATTCCCTGCGTGACCGACGTGAGCTGCGTGCAGAGTGCGGGCTTTACGACCTGTGGTTCACTGGCGCTTGTTCACGGCTGCGATGCCGGCGAGGAGACGGTCTATCTTGAGATGCCGTGCGCGATGACGACTGCCAAGGAGATTGGCCAACTGCGTATGCCGAGTATCGCCGGTATTCGTGCGGCCGAGGAGGCGGACGTGCGCGTGGTCAACGCTGCCGACGTGAACGCCGACCCCGCGCGCTGCGGTCTTGCCGGCTCGCCGACACAGGTCGTGCGATCGTTTGTGCCCGACCGCAACCAAACGTGCGAGGCCGTTGACGGAACGGCGTCCGAGCAGGCGGCGAAACTTGCCAAGATTATCGAGGGGATGGCATAGATGAGCGGACTGGTTATCGATAGCGAAGCCTGTATCGGCTGTGGTCGCTGCGTTCGCGCCTGTGCCTCGGGCGGCATCGTAGTGGAAGGCGAGCGGCCCAACCGTTGCGCCCGCGTAACCGACGGCTGCATCCTATGCGGCGGGTGCGTCGACGCTTGCCCCGTCAATGCCATTTCGATCGAGCGCGACGAGGCCGCCGGCGCGGTTGACCTCGATGCATATCGAGACATTTGGGTATTCGCGCAGACCGACGAGCACGATACGGTGGCTCCCGTTGCCTTCGAGCTCATGGGCAAGGGCCGCGAGCTTGCGGATACACGCGGCTGTCGCCTGGTGGCGCTGGTCGGCATGGGCCCCGAGGGTTCTCTCGGTGACCTGGAGCATCTGGTTTGCGCCGGTGCAGACGAGGTCCTGATCTGTCGCGACGAGCGTCTGCGCCAGAACGATGTGGAGGTCTACGCCCGGCTCATCTGCGATTTGGTGGCAGAGCGCAAGCCCGAGGCCATTCTGTACGGAGCGACCGCCTTTGGCCGCGAACTGGCACCCGGCGTTGCCGTGCGTTTGCAGACGGGCCTTACGGCTGACTGCACCGTGCTTTCGATGGATACGGAGACGGGGCTGCTGCAACAGACGCGTCCGGCGTTTGGCGGCAACCTGATGGCCACCATCGTCTGCCCCAATCATCGTCCCCAGATGGCAACGGTGCGCCCCGGCATCTTTAAGGCGCCCGACTTTGACTACGGCCGCTCCGGCACGATCACCCAGATAGCACTTGCGGATGATGCTAAGGCTCGTGTCGAGATCTCGATTCCCGCCGAGGAGTGGGGACAGCAGGCTTCAATCGCCGATGCCGAGCGCCTGGTCGTGGTAGGTCGCGGCATTGGTTCCAAGAAAAACCTGCCGCTGATGCGAAGGCTCGCCGAGGCTCTGGGAGCCGAGCTTGGCTGCACGCGACCCGTCGTGGAGGCCGGCTGGTTGGAGTATCGCCATCAGATTGGCCAGACGGGCGTATCGGTTTCGCCCAAGATTCTTGTGAGTATTGGTGTTTCGGGCGCCATCCAGCATCTTGCCGGCATCGGTGGGGCGGAATGCATTATCGCCATCAACGAGGACCCGGATGCCCCCATCTTTGGTGCTGCCCAGTACAAGGTTGTCGGTGATGCCGTCGAGGTCGTCGAGGAGCTGCTAGCCCAGCTTGAGCGCTAGGCGCGCGCCAGCCAGTCGCGCATCTCTTCCCTAAGACGGCTCCAGGTTGCCTGTGTGGCGGGATCGGTAAAGGGCTGCGTAATACCAAAGGGCGCGTCGAGCAGGCGGTAGATATCGCCCTGCTCGCGCGCCAGCGCGCGGCTCGCCGGATAGACGAGCTCAAACATAAAGCAGATGAGTCCTACCAGGTAGTCCGCGGGCTCGTCGCGTTCATCACGTGCGACGCAGCGGTGCTCGTCAAAGGCGGCCAACGTCGGCGCCGAGAAGTGGCTGGCGAGAAATGCGTCCTCATCCACCTTGAGGATGGTGTCGACGGTGCTGTCGGCGATGGTGCGCATAATGTCGATTTTGTCGCCATCGCGCACGATATCGCAGAAGCACCGTGTACGCTCGTCGAGTTGTGCCGGCAGGCGAAAGTCACTGTGATAGGCGATGCTCGCGCGGATGAGCTCGTCTTCTGCCGGGCTGTCGATAAAGTCGCGGATACTTGTTGCCGCGGGCGCGTCTGCAGGGTTTTTGCCAAAAAGGACCTCGAGGCCCAACTTCGCATGGCTCATGCTCTCGGCATCCTTAAACGTGTCCCAGCGTCGCAGCTGCTCAAAGCGGCCCATATCGTGCAACAGCCCACAAAGCCACGCCAGGTCAATGTCCTGCGGTGACCAGCCCTGCTCGCGTGCCACGGCATTACATGCCTCGGCAACGTGGTACGTATGCTCGATTTTGAGCGCGATACGCGGATTGGCGGCATCGTAGGCATCGGTGTAGGTCCTGAAGGCCGCGATTGCCCCCGTTCGATCGATAGCTGTCATAACGACTTCCTAAAAAGCTGTGTCTTTCTGTGTCTTTCGATCCGGTGGCAATTGTAGGTGAACTCGGTTGCCGCCGGGCGATGATTCTGCCATGTCGTCGAATGCGGCTCGGAAAGCTTGTCGGGACGAGGAACGCTACGGTGCTCAAAATCGTTAAAACCGTCTGGCCGGTGATGCTTGCCTATGTTGCGATAGGTGCGCCGTTGTCGATGTCCCCACCGCTATTGCGGGTTTTGTCTGCACATCGCTCTTTATTTGCCTGCTCTTTTCGCAGCGGCTGTCGGCGTCGTTGCGGTGGCAATCAAGACAAAGTCGATGTTGTGGTGCTGCGTCTCGGGTATCGGGCTCTATATCGTTTTGAGCCTCGTATAGGAGTGGGGTGCGTTTGCCGTCCGGGCCCAACGAATCGGATTTCTCACCGAGCCGGTCTGCTTCTTCTGGTACCATGGTCAAACTTTACTGTAGCAAAGCATGACGTGGGCTTTTGTTCTGCGTCGGCGGAAATGGGGGTTTCATGGCACAGGAAGCGATCGCCAACGAGCAAAAGAAATTCAAAGTACCGCGCATTCCGGGTGACATCATGATCTACCCGATGATCGTCGGCCTTTCGCTCAATACCTTCTGCCCGCAGGTCTTCGAGATCGGCGGCTTCTTTACCGCCGCCTGCCGCGGCGGTTCCAATACCATCGTCGCCGCGATCCTGTTGTTCGTGGGTGCCGGCATCAGCTTTAAGTCCACGCCGGGTGCCATCAAGACCGGCATCGTCGTACTGATTCCTAAGCTTGTGGTGGCAGCCGTGCTGGGCTTGAGCGTTGCGTATTTCTTTAACGACAACTTTTTGGGCCTGAGCTCGGTTTCCATCATCGGCGGCATTACGTTTTGCAACATGGCGCTCTACACGGGCATCATGGGCGAGTTTGGCGACGAGTCCGAGCAGGGCGCCGTGGGCATCCTGTTCTTCACGGCGGGCCCTGCGGTTACCATGATCATTCTTGGTGTCTCTGGTCTTGCCAACATTCCCGTTGGCACCATCATCGGTTCCATCCTGCCGCTCGTGATTGGCATGGTTTTGGGCAACCTCTTCCCGTTCATCAAGAACCTGCTGGTTCCCGGCACCAATCCTGCGATCGCCGTCATCGGATTTCAGCTCGGTGCGTCTATGAGCCTGTCGAGCTTTATCACCGGCGGCATTTCCGGCATCTTGCTGGGCCTTGTCACGTTGTTTGTCGTCGGCCCCATCACCTTTGCGTTCGAGCGCCTGTGCGGCGGTAACGGCAAAGCCGCCGTGGCTTGTTCCACCATCGCCGGCACGGCTATGACCACGCCGGTTGCTCTTGCCGAGGTCGCGCCGCGCTATGCCGAGCTTGCGCCCGCCGCATACGCTCAGATCGCCACCGCCGTCATCATCACGGCAATCATGGCTCCGATTCTGACCGGTTGGGTCGATAAGAAGTTCTGCCAGGGCAAGGAAGACCTGTCGCCCGCCGGTGTCGAGGCCATCGAGGAAGCCGTCGCGGCCGACATCGATGGCGAGTAGCCATCGGCGCCCATCAATGATGCTGGCGTGCAACTCGCGCCGTGAGAGCGCCCGGGCGCTCTGGTATTATTCCCTCATTCCCCTCTGTATTGGGGGAGTTATGGTGATGCGTGCGGCTCGGAGAAGCGCTGTCGGTTTGATGATGGGGAGATGGGCCTGGTGGTTAAGGCGCTCAAGATTGAGATATTCCTGCTAAGCATGATTGTTCTTATCGGGCTTGCCGTGCGGAGTCGTCGCTCCTTGTTCTCGAGCACCCAGCAGCTATTGTTTAGCATGCTTGGCTACACCTCTGCCGCGTACATATTATTCGATATGATCTGGGTGCTATTGGATGGTGTGGACGGCACGTTGGGCATTGCTGTCAACTGGATTTCCAACGCGGTTTCGTTTTCGCTCTTTGCCATCGTGTGTCTCATTTGGTTTATCTATTCCGAGACGGTGCAGGGTTCTCGCCTTTTGGCCTCGCGCTATAGGGTGGTGCTTGTAGCGTCGCCTACGGTTCTGGTGGTCGTGCTGGCGTTTACCAGTTACTGGACGCACGCCCTGTTCTATATCGATTCGCAGGGCGTGTATAGTCGCGGCTCTGCTTATATGATCCAGCCCATTGTCAGCTACTGTTACGTTCTACATACGTCCCTACATGCGTTTGTGCAGTCTCGCAGGGTCGAGAGCCTGCAGACGAAGACCATCTATCGAACCTTGGCATTTTTCGCCATTCCGGCCCTGGTGGGCGGTACCTTTCAGGTCGTATACTCGGTGCCCGGCCTTTGTGTCGGCATAATGATTAGCATATTGCTGCTCTACATTGTCTTCCAGGAGCAGCTCATCTCGACCGACCCGTTGACTGGCCTCAACAATCGCAACCGTTTTGAGACCTATATACTGTCGCTCTTCTCAAATGTGGATCAGGCCAAAGACGTGTATCTGCTTGTGATGGACGCCGACGGCTTTAAGCAGATTAACGACCGCTATGGACATGTGGAGGGCGACCATGCTCTTCAGGTCATATCCGCTGCGCTCAAAGAAGTCTGCTCGGCGTCTGGTAGCTTTATCGCGCGTTATGGCGGCGATGAGTTCGTGGTGCTTCAAAAGGCGATAGCGGAGCAGGATATCTTGCATCTGTGCGCGGCAATCAACGACGAGCTCGCGCGCGCCGAGGTTCCGTATCTGTTGCGGATGTCCATCGGCTACGCACGGGTTGGTGATGGCGTCGATACCTGGCAAGACTTGCTCCGTGCTGCCGACGCGGAGCTCTACCGCGTAAAGCGCGAGAAGAAGAAAGTCGGCGTCCAGATACGCTAGAAAAAAGGGGCGCACGACCGTTGCGATGGTCGTGCGCCCCTTCTGCGCTTTCGGGGACTAGTATCGGCTGTCGAAGATGCGCCTCGTCTTTTTCTCGGAGCGCGGCAGCTCACCAGGCGCGGCGTGGCATCGCCATGGTTTTCGATGGGGTTAAACGCGTCTGCGGCCTTGCCGCTGGAGTAGGCGTCTGCAATCTGCGGCAGGCGCTCGTTAACCTCGCCATGGGCGGCAAACGAACGGCGCGGGAAGATAACCCATTTGGGATCCTTCTCAAAGGTGCCAGCGGGATGTGCGACGGTATGCTCGGGTACCTCCAAATAGGTTGAGGCGTGACATACGCGGGTGGTGGGGCGCACGATAACGGGCGTATGGTAGCGCTCCGAGATTTCAAATGCCTCTTGCATCATCGCGTAACCCTGCTCCAGATTTTGCGGATCGAGCACGGGGATCTTCGCAAATGCGGCAAAGCGGCGCGTATCCTGCTCGGTTTGAGAGGAGATGGGGCCGGGATCATCGGCAACAAACAGCACCAGGCCGCCCTTGATGCCCACGTAGTTGAGGCTCATGAGCGGGTCGGAGGCAACGTTTAGTCCAACTTGTTTGCAGGTAAAAAGGCAGCGCGCTCCTGCATACGATGCACCTGCCAGCACCTCGAGCGCGGCTTTTTCGTTGGTCGACCACTCGACGTGGACACCCTCGGCACTACCTTGGGCCTTGAGTTTGGCAACTGTCTCGACAAGTTCCGTCGACGGCGTGCCCGGGTAACCGGCGACCACGCGAACGCCCGCCGCAAGCGCGGCATACGCAAAGGCCTGGTTTCCCATAACCAGTTTCTTATGCATCTGTATCCCCTCGATGTCGCCGGCGCGTTACGGCAAGACGGCGTTTGCCGCCGCGACTCGGTACGAAATCAACGAGATACAGTGTACTCCATTAAGCTAAAGTGAGAGCTGCCCTTTTCCAAACGGGGTGGTTTGTTAGGCCTTTTTAGGTTTGTTGACAATGATGATGCCACCGCAGACCAAGAGCAGGGCCACAATTACGGTAACGGGGCTCGTGCCAGCGCCCTCTCCGAGCAACAACGCGCTCAACAGCACGCCAAAGACCGGGTTCATAAAGCCAAAGACCGAAACGCGGCTAACGGGGTTGACGGCGAGTAGGCGGGACCACAGCGAGTACGCGACGGCGGAAATGAGCGCCATATAAATGATGAGCGCGATGGCGGGGGCGATTTCGGTGGGGAATAGCGCGCCGCCCATCAAAAACCCGATGGCGGTAAGGACCAAACCGCCGACCAAAAACTGCCAGCCGGCGAGCAAGACGCCGTCATGCTCGCGCGAGAAGATGCCAATGAGGCAGGTCGACAGGGCGCCCGCAATAGTGGAAGCCAAGATAAATCCCTCGCCGTCGAGTGTAAAGCCAAAGGTGCCGTCCGCACCCGAAAGGTTGACGAATGCGACGCCGGCAAAGCCCAGTACGCAGCCGAGCACCTTGGTCGCATCGAGCTTTTCGGTGCGAAACGCCAGAGCGGCAAAGAGGATGGCGAGGAAGTTGGCGCTGGCCTCGATGATGGAACTCGACATGGCGCTGGCGCGCGAGAGTCCCAGGTAGAAAAAGAAGTACTGCCCGATAGTCTGGAAGAGCGACAGGATGCAGATGGGCTTAATGTCGCGAGCCTGTGGAACGAGTGGGCAGCGCTGGGCCGTGCTCATCCCAACGATAACCAGGGCGCCGGCAAGCGTGAAGCGCAAGCCCGCAAAGAGCAGCTGCGAGGCGCTATCGTGCGCGGGGATGCCAAAGAGCTCGTAGCCGATCTTGATGCAGGGGAAAGCCGACCCCCAGAGTGCGCAGCAGACGAGGCAGCCCAGGATGAGTCCGGGCAGGGTGGCGAGATACGGCTTGCGGCTTTCCATGATGTCCTTCCTGTATGCGCGAAGTAAAAAAGAACCCGCCACCGGGTGTGCCGGTGGCGGGTGTTGTTACCCGAGGGGATTGTACCCGATGGGAACGTATTTAAGCGAAGTAGGCTACGCCGCTCTCAAAGATCGGCATGAACTTATCGCCGGGGACATGCTCGGGCACGTTGCGGTACAGGTTGTCGCCGCGACGCTCGGCATGGCCCATCTTGCCCAGGACGCGGCCGTCGGGGCTCGTGATGCCCTCGATGGCGAGCACGGAGCCGTTGGGGTTGACGGAGAGATCCATGCTGGGCTTGCCATCCTCGCCCACGTACTGCGTGGCGACCTGGCCGTTGGCGATCAGCTGGGCGAGCACTTCATCGTTGGCGACAAAGCGGCCCTCGCCGTGGCTGATGGCGACGGTGTAGGGGTCGTCCAGACTGCACTGCGACAGCCACGGGGACAGGTTGGACGAGATGCGGGTGCGCACCAGACGGCTCTGATGGCGACCGATGGTGTTGAACGTCAGCGTGGGCGCATCGGGCGTGGCGTCGACGATGTCGCCGTAGGGCACCAGGCCGAGCTTGATCAGGGCCTGGAAGCCGTTGCAGATGCCCAGCATCAGGCCGTCGCGGGCCTTGAGCAGGTCGCGGACTGCCTCGGTGACCTCGGGAGCGCGGAAGAACGCCGTGATGAACTTGGCGGAGCCGTCGGGCTCGTCGCCGCCCGAGAAGCCGCCGGGAATCATGACGATCTGGCTTGCACGGATGCGACGGGCGAGCTCGTGGGTGCTCTCGGCGACGGCCTCGGGCGTGAGGTTGTTGATCACGAAGGTGTCGGCCTCGGCGCCGGCGGCGCGGAAGGCGCGGGCGCTATCGTACTCGCAGTTGTTGCCGGGGAACACAGGGATGATCACGCGCGGGCGGGCGATCTTGGCGCCGCCGTACACGTGGATATCCTTGGCGCGGAAGTCGATGGCCTCGACCTCGGGGGTCTCGCCGGCGCTGCGGTAGGCGAAGACGCCCTCGATACCGCTCTCCCAGGCCTCCTGGAGCTCGGCGAGCTCGATGACTTCGGAGCCGGTGTCGATGACATAGCCCTCGACGGTGGTACCCAGGGGCTCGACGACAACGCCGTCGGCGACCTCGGGCAGCTCGGCGTCCTCGGCGAGCTCGACGATAAAGCTGCCGTAGAGCGGGGTGAAGAGGCTCTCCACGTCCACATCTTCGGCAAGCTCGATACCGATCTGGTTGCCGACGCACATCTTAAAGAGGCTCTCGGCGCCGCAGCCGTAGCCGGGCGTGGAGACGGCCAGGGCGTCGCCGGTAGCGGTGAGCGCCTCGACGGCGTCAAACGCGGCGAGCAGCTGCTGGGCATCGGGGCGGTAGTCCTCGCCGTAGGTGGCGGGGGCGATGCGAACGACGCGGTGCGTGAGGCCCTTAAACTCGGGGGAGACGGCGCGGGCGGCACGGCCCACGGCGACAGCGAAGCTGATCAGGGTCGGCGGAACGTTGAGCTCGCCGGCCTCGTCCTCAAACGAGCCGCTCATGGAATCCTTGCCGCCGATGGCGCCGGCACCCAGGTCGACCTGGGCCATAAGGGCGCCCAGGACGGCTGCCATGGGCTTGCCCCAACGTTCGGGCTCGGTGCGCAGGCGCTCAAAGTACTCCTGGAAGGAGAGGTAGGCGCGCTTGTGCTCAAAGCCGGCGGCAACGAGCTTGGCGATGGACTCGACCACGGACAGGTAGGCGCCTGCAAACTGGTCGGCCTCCATCAGGTAGGGGTTGAAGCCCCATGCCATAGCGCTCGCCGTGGTGGTCTCGCCGTCCACGGGGAACTTGGCGACCATGGCAGAGCTCGGGGTGAGCTGCGTCTTGCCGCCAAAGGGCATGAGCACGGTAGCGGCACCGATGGTGGAGTCGAAGCGCTCGGAAAGGCCCTTGTTGGAGGCGACGTTGAGATCGGTGACAAGCGAGGTCATGCGCTCGGCAAGCGTGGTGCCGGCCCAGCTGGGTTGCCACACGCTACGGGCACACACGTGGGCGACCTGGTGCTTGGGTGCGCCGTTGGAGTTGAGGAACTCGCGGGACAGATCGACGATGGCGACGCCGTTCCAGGCCATACGCATGCGCGGCTCGGCGGTAACCTCGGCGATGACGGTCGCCTCCAGGTTCTCCTCGGCGGCATAACCCATGAACTCCTCGACGTCACCGTCGGCGACGGCGCAGGCCATGCGCTCCTGGGACTCGGAGATAGCGAGCTCGGTTCCGTCCAGGCCGTCGTACTTCTTGGTCACGGTGTCCAGGTCGACATACAGGCCGTCGGCAAGCTCGCCCACGGCGACCGAGACGCCGCCGGCGCCAAAGTCGTTGCAGCGCTTGATCAGGCGGCAGGCGTCGCCGCGGCGGAACAGACGCTGCAGCTTGCGCTCGACCGGGGCGTTGCCCTTCTGGACCTCGGCACCCGAGGTTTCGATGGAATCGGTATTCTGGGTCTTGGAGGAGCCGGTGGCACCGCCGATGCCGTCACGGCCGGTGCGGCCGCCCAGCAGGATGATCTTGTCGGTGGGGGCGGGGCACTCGCGACGCACGTGGTTTGCCGGGGTGGCGCCCACGACGGCGCCGACCTCCATGCGCTTGGCCACGTAGCCGGGGTGATAGAGTTCGTTGACCTGACCGGTGGCAAGGCCGATCTGGTTGCCGTAGCTGGAGTAGCCGGCGGCAGCGGTGGTCACGAGCTTGCGCTGCGGCAGCTTGCCCTCGAGCGTCTCGGAGACCGGGACGGTGGGGTCGCCGGCGCCGGTGACGCGCATGGCCTGGTACACATAGCTGCGGCCAGAGAGCGGGTCGCGGATGGCGCCGCCCACGCAGGTGGCGGCACCGCCGAAGGGCTCGATCTCGGTCGGGTGGTTGTGGGTCTCGTTCTTAAACAGGAACAGCCAGTCCTGGTCCTCGCCGTCGACATCGACCTTCACCTTGACGGTGCAGGCGTTGATCTCCTCGGACTCGTCGACATCGGTCATGACGCCGGTCTTCTTAAGGTACTTGGCACCGATGGTGCCCATGTCCATGAGGCAGACGGGCTTGGCGTCGCGACCGAGCTCGTGGCGCATCTCCATATAGCGGTCGAAGGCCTGCTGTACCACGGCGTCATCGATTGTCACGTCGTCCAGGACGGTACCGAAGGTGGTGTGGCGGCAGTGGTCGGACCAATAGGTGTCGATCACGCGGATCTCGGTGATGGTGGGGTCGCGGTCCTCATCGCGGAAGTACTGCTGGCAGAAGGCGATGTCCGCCTCGTCCATGGCAAGGCCGCGCTCGGAGATAAAGGCGGCAAGGCCGGCCTCGTCGAGTTCGCGGAAGCCGTCGAGCACCTCGACGGGCTGGGGCTCGGGGGTCTCCATGTACAGCGTCTCGGGTAGGTCGAGCGAGGCGATGCGGGCCTCGACGGGATTCACCACGTAGTGCTTGATGGCCTCGATGGCGGCTTCGTCCAGAGCGCCCGAGATCATATAGACCTTGGCGGAGCGCACGGCGGGGCGCTCGCCCTGGCTGATGAGCTGCACGCACTCGCTGGCGGAGTCGGCGCGCTGGTCAAACTGGCCAGGCAGGAATTCGACGGCAAAGACGGCGCCATCGCTTGCGGGGAGTTCGTCGTAGGTCACATCGACCTGGGGCTCGCTAAAGACGGTCGGAACGCAGGAGCGGAAAAGCTCCTCGTCGATGCCCTCGACGTCGTAGCGGTTGATGATCCTCAGGGCCTCGATGCCCTTGATGCCGAGAATTTCGGTCAGCTCGCCCTTGAGCTGCTGAGCCTCGACGTCGAACCCGGGTTTCTTCTCCACGTAAATACGAGAGACCATTGGTTCCTGCCTTCCTGATCGGTTGGGCGTACGGTGCGGTATGCGGCAGCGGTCGGTTTGCGGGACAAGCCTCGCGGTCGCCTTGAGCCACATGTTTGTAAACGTCACTATGATACGACAGCTCATGGCGTATTGAGGACGGCGAGGGTGCTACAGTGAAGCGCAAACAAGAGAAAGGCATCACATGGCATTCGTTTCGCTCGCCATCATCGCGCTTGTGGCTTTCGCAAGCCCCTTTATCGCATCGGCGATTCCCGGAAAGCCCGTTCCCGAGACGGTCTTTTTGCTCGTGTTCGGCGCGGTGCTGGGACCTCACATGCTCGGCGTCATCCATGTAGATGCCGAGGTATCGCTTGTTTCCGAGCTCGGTCTGGCCTTTTTGTTCCTGCTTGCCGGCTTTGAGATCGACCCCAAGAACATCACGGGCGTCGAGGGACGCTACGGTATGGCGACGTGGGTCGTCACGTTTGGCATCGCCTGGCTTGCCGTGCGCTTTACCCCGTGGTTCTCGGTCAGCCATTTCGACGGTATCGCCGTGACGCTGGCGCTCACTTCGACGGCGCTCGGCACGCTCGTGCCCATCATGCGTGAGCGTTCGCTGACCGGCACGCGTGTGGGTGACTCCATCCTTGCCTATGGCACGTGGGGAGAGCTCGGTCCCGTGCTTGCCATGTCGGTGCTGCTCTCCGCTCGTACTGGTATCCAGACGCTCGTGATCCTTGGCTTGTTTGCACTGGTCTGTGTGCTGTTGGCCGTGGTTCCGAGCCGCTCCAAGCGCGTCGGCAGCCGCTTCTTTGCGTTTGTCGAGGAACGGGCCGACACGACGTCGCAGACATTCGTGCGCCTGACGGTGCTCATTCTGGTCACACTCGTGGCATTTTCCGCCATCTTTGACCTCGACATCGTGTTGGGCTCTTTTGCCGCTGGCTTTGTCCTGCGCTATATCATCCCCGAGGGCAACCATACGCTCGAGACCAAGCTCGATGGCCTGGCCTATGGCTTTTTGATTCCGGTGTTCTTTACCGTGTCGGGCGCAAAGATTGACCTGACGGCCGTGGCGTCGCGCCCGGGTCTGCTCGTGGGCTTTATCGCGGCGTTGCTGATCATTCGCGCCGTGCCGATCCTTGTCTCTATGAGCATTTGTCCCGCGACACGTGACGTTTCGGCGTATGGCCGCATTACCGTGGCTCTGTACTGCACCACGGCCCTGCCGATCATCGTTGCCGTGACGAGTGTGGCCGTCAACGCAGGCGCTCTGTCGCAAGACGTCGCCTCGGTTATGGTAGCCGCCGGTGCCATCACGGTGTTCTTGATGCCGCTGCTCGCGCAGCTCTTCTATCGCGTGGTCGATGCCGCGCCGGCCACTGCCGTGGCAGAGGTCGCCGAGCACCCTGCCGACGCACTCGATATCCTGCGCGCTCACCACGACCTAGCGAGCCTGCTCGCGCGCGAGCATGAGCTTTTGACCTCGCATGGCCATGGGCGTTCGCTCGACGGCATACCTACCCTTGATTCCATTGCTGACCGCCTCTCGACCGAGGCGGCAAGCGGCCACATCGATGCCCGCATCGTGGACGCCGCTCATTTGCTGGCTGAGAAGACCTATGGCGACGAGATCGACCCGTCCAAGCTGACTCCGCGTGAGCGCCGCCGCCTGGAGCGCGCCAAGCTCGCCGTGCGCGAATACCGCCGCCGCATGCTGGAGCTCTACGCGCGCGATGAAGCCCAGGACGACGACGGCAAATAACGAGATGCTTCCCTAGGGGAAGCCGCGTCCCGCTTTAAAGACCCGAAACGGGACGCAGTTTCCTCATCGGCCCCCATCGGGAAGTCACATCCCAGAATGGACGCCCAGAGTGGGATGCGGTTTCCGCTTTGGACTCCTGCCGGAAAGCGCGTCCCAGTCTGAAGGTTCAAAATGGGATGCGCTTTCCGAATCAAAGGCGGGACTGCGGACGATTTCTTGGACCGTTACGCGGCCCTTCCCAGCGCGGCGCGGAACTCGGCCGGCGTGCGGCCGCCGAGCGCATCGCTGCGCCTCTCCGTATTGTATCGG